>NZ_JBFAXX010000010.1:0-156498 GCF_040680995.1 Kitasatospora sp. NPDC051914 | reverse complement strand
CAGCCCGACGTCATCATTTCCTTCCATGGCTACGACCTGTGCCTTGCAAGAGCCGGCGACGACTGGTTCATGGGACAGCTCGACCCCGACGGCTCTGTCATCTGCTGGGCTTCCTACGGCCCTGACCTGGCCGAAGCCATCCGCGGGTTGTGAGCTGCCAGGCAGCGAGCTCGATCATTTCCACAACACGCCATAGCGGCAAGGCGGTTCTTCAACCGGTGGCTGGGAGACCTGAAGCTGGTACCAGCCCTAGAGTGACCCGATGGCTACCCACACGGATCAGAGTCCGCCGCAGAGCCGCGGGGATGAGATCGTACGGCCCACCCCGACCAATGTCGTGGGCCTGGCCCCGGTGTTCACCGACCCACTCTGGCGGGTACCCGTCCGCCTGAATCCCGTGGAAGTCGAGCTGCTCCGCACCGAGCCGCTGCGGCGCCTGCACTTCGTCACACACGGAGGGGCCTCGACGCTCAGCACCCTGCAGTCGTACTCCAGGCTCGAGCACACCCTCGGTGTCCTCGCGCTGGTCGCGCACTTCCGTCCGGAGGACGAACTCCTGCGTGTCGCGGCACTGTTGCACGATATCGGCCACCTGCCACTGAGCCACACCTTCGAAGGCATCGGCGGCCTCGACCATCACACGATCGGCGCGCAGCTGCTGCGGGCCGAGCCGATCCGTCCCGTACTGGAGAGGCACGGGATCGGCACCGAGGCCGTCGCCGCCGCACTCGGCGGGCAGCCGCTCTCACCCCTCACCGGCCACCCCGGCCTGCTGAACCTCGACCATCTCGACTCCTACGTGCGCAGCGGGCGTGCCGCCGGGCGTCTGAATGCCGATCCGGCCGTCATGCTGGCCCGCCTCGACCTCGAGGACTCGGCGGTGTCGGCCGACCACGGGACTGCCGCAGCACTTGTCGCCCTGGTCTGCGCGGAAGCACGGCTCCACACCTCCTGGGACAACGTGGGCCCGGTCTCGGTGATCCGGCGCCTGGCCGGCCAACTGCTCGACAACACCACGCTCACCCCGGCCCGGCTCGCCCGGATGACCGATCCCCAGCTCTGGTCCGCATTCGACTCCTGCGCCGCCACCCGAACGGAGAGCGGCATGATCCGGTACGAGCTGCACCGGTTGAAGGCCGTGGTGGGGCATGCTTCCGGGGATCGTTCCGGGTGGGACTTCTCGCTACGCAAGATCTACAGCTCCGCACCGCTGGTGAAGGGACAGCGAATCGAGGTGTCCGCACCCGAGCTGGCGGCTGAACTGGACGCACTGGGGTTGCTGCCCACCGACTTCCGTGTCTGGTGGAGCTGAGTGCCACAGTCAACAGGCCGGCGCTGCCCGGTGCATGCCCGCCAAGGAGCGGCCCGAGGTGGCCGGCTGGGCGTGCCGCCGGAGCGCCCTCGTACTGGACGTACTCGGGTGCTTCGGCGGTGCGCCCAGGTGATGGGGGCTGCTCCCGGCCCCCGTGGGACCGGGGGAACACGGGGCCGCGACGGGGCGAAGGTCGCCTGACACGGCACTGGCCGGTAGGGCTTGGTGCCCGCAGGGTCAGGTGGAACTCGCCCGCGGATCCGCAGCCGGGGTCGCCGGTTCCCACAACCGCTCTGGGTCCCTTTCGTCGAAACGTTGTGCGGAGCAGTGTCCGCGGCGGCAACCAGGTCCACATCGTGAGCGCTCCGTCCCTACCCGGCCCGCCGGTGGTCGTGCGGCACCGGTCCTTCCGGCGCGGGCCGGCGACCGGTCATTGCCCGTGGGCGGCGACCGCAGGCCCGGACTCCAACTGCTGCGCCCAGGGCGGATTGGGGCCCGCCACCGAGCAGGTGAGGGCGGCGACCCGGGTCGCGAAGCCGCAGGCGTCGGCCACCTCGTCGATCGTCAGCCCGTCCAGGCGTCCGCCCAGGCGGCCGGTGACGGACAGCCGGTGGAGCAGGCCGGCGGTGAACGAGTCGCCGGCCCCGATGGTGTCCACGACCGCGACCTGTGGGGTGGGTACGAATGCGCGGACGCCGTCCAGGGATGCCATCGCACCGCGGCTGCCCAGGGTGATCACGACCAGGCGCGCCCCGGCCAGGTGCCAGTCGTCGCAGGCGCGCTCGGGCGACGTGTCCGGTGCCAGCAGCTCCAGGTCGTCCGAGCTGAGCCGCAGGATGTCGGCGAGGGCGCACCAGCGGGCCATGCGCGCCCGGTAGAGGCGCGGGTCGACGAGCAGGGGACGGACGTTGGGGTCGACCGAGACGGTCGCGCCGCTGCGGGCGCGGCCGAGCAGCTCCTCGATGTGCTCACCGCCGGGTCGACGCACCAGTGCGAGGGATCCGGTGTGCAGGCAGGCGGCGTCCGCGCCGGGGGCTGCGGCCAGTTCGTCGGCGGTCCACTGCCAGTCGGCGGTGGCTTCGGCGTGGAACGAGTACTGGGCCTGGCCGTGCTCGTCGAGGGTGGCGAGGGCCAGGGTGCTCGGCTCGGGCGCGGCGACGACGTGGGAGAGGTCGACCCCGGAGGAGAGCAGGTGTGCGCGGAAGAGTGCACCGAAGGCATCGGCGGAGATCCGGCCGAGGAAGCGGGTGTCGGTGCCGAGCCGGGCGAGAGCCACGGCGGTGTTGGCGGGCCCGCCGCCCGGCAGGACGCGCAGGGCGAGTTCGCCGGGGCGCGGTCGGGAGGTGTCGGGGACGGCGTCGGCGACGCACTCGCCGAGGACAGCGATCGGGCGCTGGGCAGCCATCGGTCGGCCTTTCGAGACGGGAGGGGATCGGTGCACCCGGGACGGAACCGCATGGGGAGGGAGGCTTGTTGACTGCGCAGTAGCTTTCAACAGGTCGGGTCGGCGATTGCGGCCGCGTTACCCAGTCGTTACGACTGCGGGGCTTGTGACTCGGGTCGCAGAGACTTCATCATCTCCATCAAGTGAATGTCAACGATGACATATGTCAACGATGACAGTTCAGGTGAGCCACCCCGGTCGCCGCTCTGATCAAGGCCGATCCCAGCCCCCGACGAACGGGCGCCCTTCCCCACCAGGAGCCATCATGACCCTTGTTCACCGCCCCACCCTGACCAGAACCGCCGCCGTCTGCCTGGCCGGTGGAATGGCGCTCGCGCTGACCGCGTGCGGGTCCGGCTCGAAGGGTTCGGCCGACACCGGATCCGCCGGCGGAACGGTCAAGGTCGGCCTGATCACCAAGACCGACACCAACCCGTTCTTCGTGAAGATGAAGGAGGGCGCGCAGAAGGCCGCCCAGGCGAACGGCGTCACGCTGAGCACGGCGGCCGGCAAGTTCGACGGCGACAACGCCGGCCAGATCGCGGCCATCGAGAACATGGTGGCCGGCGGTGTCAAGGGCATCCTGATCACCCCGAGCGACTCCAAGGCGATCCTGCCCGCCATCAACAAGGCCCGGGACAAGGGCGTCCTGGTGATCGCCCTCGACAGCCCCACCGAGCCGCAGGACGGCACCGACGCGCTGTTCGCCACCGACAACAAGAAGGCAGGCGTGCTGATCGGCCAGTACGCCAAGGCCGCCATGGCCGGGAAGACCGCGAAGATCGCCACCCTCGACCTCGCCCCGGGCGTCGCCGTCGGCCGGCTTCGCCACGACGGCTTCCTGCAGGGCTTCGGCGTGCCCGAGGGCGACCCGTCCGTGGTCTGCTCCCAGGACACCAACGGCGACCAGGCCAAGGGCCAGACCGCGATGGAGAACTGCCTGCAGAAGGCCCCCGACATCAACGTCGTCTACACCATCAACGAGCCCGCCGCGCTCGGTGCCTACACCGCACTCAAGGCCAAGGGCCGGGAGAAGGACGTGCTGATCGTCTCGGTCGACGGCGGCTGCACCGGCACCCGGGCGGTCAAGGACGGCAAGATCGCCGCCACCTCGCAGCAGTACCCGCTGGTGATGGCGATCCAGGGCGTCAAGGCCGTCGTGGACTACGCCAAGGGCGGTGCGAAGGCCGCCGGTTACACCGACACCGGCGTCACGCTGATCACCGACAAGCCGCAGAGCGGCGTGGACGCCAAGGACACCGCCTACGGACTGGAGAACTGCTGGGGCTGAGCCGCCCCGCACCCGACCGGCGGCCCGGGCCGGTGCAACCGCCCCGACCCGGCCCGGGCCGCTTCCCCCTCCCGCGGCGGTGTGCGCACGGCGCTCCCGATCCGCCCCACCGGCAAGGACCCTTCATGACCGCATCCACCGCCCCGTACGGGCACCTCACCGGGCCGACGCACCTTCGGCGACTGGTGACCGCACCCACGGCCGGACCGCTCGCCGCGCTCGTTCTGGCCTGCGCGTTCTTCTCCCTGACCACGGACACCTTCCTGTCCGGCGGGAACTTCTCGCTGATCATCCAGCAGGTGATGGTCGTCGGCACGCTCGCCGTCGGACAGACGCTGATCATCCTGACCGCCGGCATCGACCTGTCCTGCGGTGCGGTGATGGCCTTCGGGTCGATCACGATGGCGAGAATGGCCGCGGAGGGCACCGTCCCGCCGCTGGTGGCGATCGCGCTGGGCCTGGCGGTCTGCTCGGCCTTCGGCCTGGTCAACGGCCTGCTGGTGAAACTGGTCCCGCTGCCGCCGTTCATCGTGACGCTCGGCATGCTGAACGTGGCCTTCGCCCTCACCCACATCTACTCGAACGAGCAGACCGTCACCGACCTGCCGGGCCCCCTGACGTTCCTCGGCGAGACGTTCCCGCTCGGCGACACCGACGTCACCTACGGCTCGCTCGTGGCCCTCGGCCTCTTCGCCGTCTTCGCCTACTTGCTGAGCAGCACGTCCTGGGGCCGGCACGTCTACGCACTCGGCAACAGCCCCGAGGCGGCCCGCCTCAACGGCATCCGCACCGGCGGCCTCACCATCGGCATCTACACGCTCGCCGGCCTGGTGTACGGCATCGCCGCCCTGCTGCTGATCTCCCGCACCGGCGTCGGCGACCCCCAGGCGGGCCAGACCGACAACCTCGACAGCATCACCGCCGTCGTCCTCGGCGGCACCAGCCTCTTCGGCGGCCGCGGCAGCGTCCTCGGCTCGCTGGTCGGCGCCCTGATCGTGGGCGTCTTTCGAAACGGCCTCCAGCTGATGGGCGTCGCCTCCATCTACCAGACCCTGATCACCGGCGTCCTGGTCGTCCTCGCCGTCACCGTCGACCAGATCTCCCGGAAGAGGACCCGCTGATGACCGCACCCACCCCCGTGATCCAGGCCAGGGGCCTGGTCAAGCGCTACGGCCACGTCACCGCCATCGACGGAGCCGACTTCGACCTGCTGCCCGGAGAGGTCCTCGCCGTCATCGGCGACAACGGCGCCGGCAAGTCCAGCCTGATCAAGGCCCTCACCGGGGCCGTCACACCCGACGAGGGCGAGATCCGCCTCAACGGCGAGCCCATCCGCTTCAACGGCCCGCAGGACGCCCGCAGGCACGGGATCGAGACGGTGTACCAGGACCTCGCGGTCGCCGCCTCCATGGACATCGCCTCCAACATGTTCCTCGGCCGCGAACTGCGCCGGCCCGGTCCGCTGGGCAGCGTCCTGCGGATGCTCGACAAGAAGCGGATGCGCGAGGAGGCCGCCGCGCACATGGCCGACCTCAGGATCGGACTGCGCTCGCTCACCCAGGCCGTGGAAACGCTCTCCGGCGGCCAGCGCCAGGCCGTCGCCGTCGCCCGTTCCGTCGCCTGGGCACGCAGCGTCGTGGTGATGGACGAGCCGACCGCGGCACTCGGCGTCAAGGAGTCGGGTCAGGTCCTCGACCTGATCCGGCGGGTCCGGGACAAGGGCCTGCCGGTCGTGCTGATCAGCCACAACATGCCGCACGTCTTCGAGATCGCCGACCGCATCCACGTCCACCGGATGGGCCGCCGGGAGGCACTGATCAGGCCGTCCGACTACTCCATGTCGGAGGTGGTCGCCATCATGACGGGAGCTCTCGCCGTCGCCCCGGACGGTGGCACCGTCGTGGCGGACGCCGAGGCTGTCAGGGCCTCCGGTGTCCGCGCGAACTGACCGGACAGCACCGCTGCCCTCCACGCCCGACACCGGGGCCCGTGCCCGACGCCGGGACGCCGGGCACACGGCCTCGCCCCGTCACACGACGCTGGGCGACGTGGCCCAGGAGGTCGGCGTCAGCGCCAAGACCGTCTCCCGGGTGCTGAACGGCGACGGGCCGACCTCCGCGGCAACCCGGGAGAAGGTCATGGCAGCGGTCGAGCGGCTGGGATTCCAGCCGAACCCGATGGCGCGCAGCATGCGCACCGGGGGGCCGGACAGCACCGTCGGCCTGATCGTCCCGGACATGGGGAACCCGTTCTTCGGCGCTGTCGCAGGAGGGATCGAGACCGTGGTCGGCCGACGCGGGCTGACACTGCTGATGGGCTCCAGCGCCGGAGACCCCGCCCGGGAGCGGGCACTGACCGACACCTTCCTCGCCCGGCGGGTCAGCATCCTGATGGTGGTGCCCGCGGCCGGGGCCGACCATGCCCACCTGAAGGCCGCACGGACCCGCGGCATGCCGGTGGTCTTCCTCGACCGCCCGGGCAGCGGGATCACCGCCGACAGCGTGGTCAGCTCCAACCGGGAGGGCGCCCGCGAGGGCACCACCCACCTGATCGCCGCAGGACACCGCCGCATCGCCTTCATCGGCGACCGGCCCGTCGCCCTCCACACCCGCCGCGAGCGCCTGGCCGGCTACCGGCAGGCCCTCGAGGCCGCGGGCCTGCCCTACGACCGGGCCCTCGTGCTGTACGGCCACACCCAGGACGAGGCCGAGGAGTCCACCGTCCGACTGCTGCAGCGCCCCGAGCCGCCGACCGCGATCCTCGCGGCGAACAACATGGCCGCCATGGGCACCGTACGCGGCATCGCCCGGGCAGGCCGCCGCGACATCGCCCTCGTCTCCTTCGACGACCTGCCGTTCGCGGAAGTGCTGGAGCCCGCCATCACCACCATCGCCCAGGACCCGGCCGCCATCGGTGCCGCCGCCGCCAGGGCCGTCCTCGCCCGGATCGACGGCGACCGCACCCGAGCCCGCACCGTCACCATCCCCACCCGACTCATCCCCCGCGGTTCCGGCGAAGTTCCGCCGACCCCCTGACAGTTCACACCGCCACCCGGCGGGCCGGGCGGACCACCCACTGAGCCCGACTGCCCGGCGTTCTTCGGCGGCACCGCCCCGCGCGACACCTCCGCGCTGCCCCGCCCGCCAACGGGCCTACCGCCCTGCCCCGGCAACGCCGCCGGCCCTGCCCCGTCAGGGCTGCGCCCCACCGTGCCCCGCGATCGCATCCACCCCCCCCAGGCCAGGCTCTGCGAAGGAGCTTCCCCATGCCCGTTTCCCGACGTGCCCGCCGTTCCGCGACGGTCGCCCTCACCACCGCTGCCTGCCTCGTCCTGACCGCGGGCAACCCGGCGGTCGCGGACACCACGCCGTTCCAGGAGCCGTACCGCCCCCAGGTGCACTACACCCCGGCGAAGAACTGGATGAACGACCCCAACGGGCTCGTGTATTACAGGGGCGAGTACCACCTCTTCTACCAGTACAACCCCGCCGGCAACTCCTGGGGCAACATGTCCTGGGGCCACGCCGTCAGTACGGACCTGGTGCACTGGCAGGAACTGCCGCTCGCCATCCCGCACGACAACAGCGAGATGGTCTTCTCCGGCAGCGTCGTGGTCGACGCCGAGAACACCTCCCGCCTCGGCAGCCGGACGAACCCCGCCATGGTCGCCGTCTACACCAGCGCCCATCCGAACGGGAAGCAGGCCCAGTCCCTGGCGTACAGCACCGACCGCGGCCGGACCTGGACCAAGTACTCGGGCAACCCGGTGCTCGACGTCGGCTCGAACGCCTTCCGCGACCCGGAGGTGCAGTGGTACGCGCCGACGAAGAGCTGGCTCATGACCGTGGTGCTGGCCGACGAGCACAAGGTGGAGTTCTACTCCTCCAAGGACCTCAAGTCCTGGAAGCGGCTCAGCGGCTTCGGCCCGGCCGGCGCCACCGGCGGCGCCTGGGAGTGCCCGGACCTGTTCCCGCTCGCCGTGGACGGGGACCCGCGCCGCATCAAGTGGGTCCTCGCCGTGAGCATCAACCCCGGCGGCATCGCCGGCGGATCCGGTGTGCAGTACTTCCTCGGCGACTTCGACGGCACCAACTTCAGCCCCGACGACAAGGGCTCGTACACGCCGCCGAGCGGCACGATCCTCCAGGACTTCGAGCAGCCCGGCCACGGCAGTTGGACGGTCGACGGAACGGCCTTCGGCAACGGGCCGGCCGACGGCCCCCTGCCCGGCCAGTCCGCCGTCTCCGGCATCGAGGGCAGCGGCTACACCAACAGCTTCCACGGCGGCGACGGCGCGACCGGCACCCTCACCTCGCCCCCCTTCACCGTGGACACCGACTACCTCAACTTCAAGATCGGCGGCGGCAACCACCCGCACGACCCGAACGCCGCCACCGAACCGCAGCCGGTGCCCACCGGCACCGTGCTCGCCGACTTCGAGGGCGGCGACTACGGCACCTGGACCACCACCGGGACAGCCTTCGGCACCGGACCCGCCCAGGGCACCCTCCCCGGCCAGCAGCAGGTGACCGGCCACCTAGGCCACGGGCTGGTCAACAGCTTCCTCCCGGGCGACGCCGGCACCGGCGAACTCACCTCGCCCCCGTTCACCGTCGACAAGAAGTACCTGAACTTCCTGATCGGCGGCGGCGCCCACCCGGCGAGCTCCGACGCCCCCACTGCGGTCGAACTCACAGTCGACGGCAAGGCCGTCCGCAGCGCCACCGGCACCAACGACGAGCACCTCGACTGGGCCTCCTGGGACCTGTCGGACCTGCAGGGCAGGACCGTACAGATCAAGGTCGTCGACGCGAACACCGGCGGCTGGGGCCACATCAACCTCGACCAGGTCCTCCTCTCCGACACCCCGGCCAGGCCGCAGTCACGCGAGACCACGGTGAACCTGCTGGTCGACGGGCAGGTCGTGCAGAGCGCCACCGGCGCCGACAACGAAACCCTCGACTGGGCCTCCTTCGACCTGCGCGCCCTCCGCGGCAGGACCGCACGAGTCGAGATCGTGGATGCGAACACCGGCGGCTGGGGACACATCATGGCGGACCGGTTCACCGCCGCCGACCGGCCCGCCCTCTCCAGCGTCCGGCGCGCCCGCTGGGCCGACTTCGGCAAGGACTTCTACGCCGCAGTGACCTACAACGACGCACCCCGCGGCGAGCGCACCATGATCGGCTGGATGAACAACTGGCAGTACGGCGGCAGCATCCCCACCTCGCCCTGGCGGAGCGCGCAGAGCCTGCCGCGCACCCTGCGGCTGCGCACGATCGGCGGCCGGCTCGAACTGACGCAGCAGCCGGTCCGGTCCCTCGAGTCGCTGTACGAGGGGCCCGAACTCGCCGTGGGCGACGTCACCGTCCACCACGGCACGCTCGACCTGCCCCAGTGGGCCGGCGGCCAGGCCCTGGACATCGACGCCACCTTCTCGCTCGCCGACGCCCGGAAGTTCGGACTGAAGGTGCGCACCGGTGTCGGCCAGGAGACCGTCATAGGCTACGACGCCACCGAACAGCAGCTCTACGTCGACCGGACGAAGTCCGGCGCCGTCGACTTCGCCCCCGACTTCCCCGGCGTTCAGACCGCCCCCCTGAAGCCGCAGGGCGGCAAGGTCCACATCCGCGTGGTGGTCGACCGGTCCTCGGTGGAGGTGTTCGGCGGCCAGGGGCAGGCCGTGATCACCGACCAGATCTTCCCCGACACCGACAGCCAGGGCGTCCGGCTCTTCGCCGAAGGCGGTACCGCGAAGCTCGACGACCTCGAGCTGTGGCACCTCGGTTCCTACCGGAGCCGCTGAAGACCCCGCGCGGAGACGGGTACGAGGGGGCCGACGGGAAGTCGTGGATCTCGGCAGGCTGCCGGCCCGCAGCGCTGCCGGGGACGACGCCGACGCCGGGCGGCATCCGGTACATGACGGCGCCTCCTGTCCTGGCGGACGGCCGGTCAGGCGGTGTCGAGGTCGACGGCGAGCAGGGCGGCGAGTTCGGCGAGGGCGTGGTCGGCCTGCTCCCCTTCGGCGGCGAGTTCCAGGGTGTCGCCGTGCCGGGCGGCGAGTGCGAGTACGGAAAGCAAGCTGCGGGCGTCCACGCCGGGCCGGCCGGGCCTGGCGACAGTGACTTTGACCGGCTGTCGGGCGGCGCCCCGGACCCGGGCGCTCTGTGGTTTTGTGCCCGCAGGCGAGGAGTTCCGATTGGTTCTACATCTGGTTCAGGAGCAGGTCAAACGCATTCGGGCAATCGTGCAGGTTCATCCTCTATGGGAGGCGACCCTTGCGTTCTGGCGTGAGTGGCGTATGGTCGGGCCTAACCAGGCGTAAATAGACATGAAACGGACCCGATCCCACATGTATGCTCCTGAACGCCACCAGCAGATCCTGCGCATCGCCCAGCAGCGCGGGCGGGTCGACGTGCCCACCCTGGCCGACGAGTTCGGCGTCAGGCAGGAGACGATCCGGCGCGACCTGAGCACCCTCGACCGGGCCGGCCTGCTGCACCGGGTGCACGGCGGCGCGCTGCCGTCCGGCGCGCTGCATCCGGAGCCGGGCCTGGCTGAACGCGACACCACTGCCGCCCCGGAGAAGGAACGGATCGCCCGGGCCGCGCTGGACCTGCTGCCCGCCGAGGGCAGCGTGCTCCTGGACGCCGGCACCACCGTCTCCCGGCTGGCCGCGCTGCTTCCGAGGGACTCCACGCTGACCGTGATCACCAACTCGCTGCCAATCGCGGCGCGGCTGGCCGACCCTCCGAGCCTCGATCTCCACCTGGTCGGCGGGCGCCTGCGTCACCGAACCCAGGCCGCCGTGGACGACCGGGCCCTGCGCGACCTGGTGGACATGCAGGCCGACGTCGCGGTGATCGCCACCAACGGCTTCTCCCCGGAAGGCGGGCTCTCGACGCCCGACCTCGCGGAGGCCGCCGTGAAGCGTGCCATGCTGGCCGGCGCGCGCCTGGTGATGCTGCTCGCCGACTCCTCCAAGTACGGAGCCCGGCACTTCGCCCGCTTCGGCGTGCTGGACCAGGTCGACATCCTGGTCACCGACATCGGGCTGGGCGATCGGGAGGCCGCAGAGATCGAGACCCTCGGACCCGAGGTCATCCGCACGTGATCGCCACTGTCGCCCCCGACGCCGGCTCGGACCGAGCCTACGAACCACCGGCCCGGCCCGCGGCGAGGTCGACCGGGCCGTCGCCGACAGGCTCCACCCCGGAGGAAGGGCGTCAACGTCACGCTGATCGTTCATGCGCCGCACGGTGCTCCACGGTGGAGCTCGGCCCGGCGTGGTCCCGGGCCGGCGCCGGCCGGCGCGATCCCCCTCGCACCGGCCGGCGCCGACAGACATTCAGTCGACGGGGCCTCAGGCCGGTGTGGCGAGGTCCCAGGCCGTCACCGCGTACGGCGCGCGGTCGCAGCCGTCGGCGGTGGCGAACAGCCGCCAGGGCCGGTCGCCGACCGGGTAGAAGCGCATCGTGAGCGCCTGCCCCTCGGCCGTGAACACCTCAGCCACCGAGTGGTCGAGCAGGACACGCAGCTCGACCGGCCCGTCCTGCTCGGCGGGGAGCCGCCGGCTGCCGCCCTTGGCCCGGGGGTCCAGCGACGCCCGGGAGCGGTCGACGACCACGTCGCCGGTGGCCCTGTCCCGGGTCAGCGACAGGTACTCGGCGCCGTCCGCCGAGGTGACCACCTGCAGGCCGGCGCCGCGCGCCAGCCGGACCGTCAGGTCACAGGCCCGGCCCACCCCGCCCAGTTCCACCGGCCGCCCCGCCCCGGCCGTACCCTCGGCGGTGAGCGGCGATCCGACCCGCAGACCGTCCAGCTCCCGGGCGGGCCGCTGCTGCAGGGTGCCGTCCGCCGCAAGGGTCAGCTCGCGCGGATGGGTGAGCAGGCCGGCCCAGCCGACCTCGTCGGTCCAGGCACTGGGCGCACCGACATGTGCCTCGTCCCGCGCCTCCCAGCTCCAAGCCCACATCAGCCACCGCCCGTCGGGCGCGGGAAGCAGCGCGGGGGCGTAGAAGTCCGGCCCGTGGTCGAGCCGTTGGGGACCGTCCGTGGTGAACCGGCCGTCGGTCTCACGACCGGGCCAGGCGACCGCGCACAGCGCGCCGTCCTTCGGGTCCCAGGCGCTGACCAGCACCGCGCCCCGGCCGTCCGGGAACGGCGCGTACTGGGCGCACTCCCAGCCCTCCTCGGTGTTGCCGCCGCCCGGCAGCGGGGTCGGCGGCTCGGCCAGGAACACACCGCCGTACGCCCAGTCGACCAGGTCGGTGGAGCGGTACTGGACAGCGGCGCCGCGTCCGTCGGCGAGCGAGGCGCCGACCAGCATCCGCCACCGGTCGCCGTCCCGCCACACGTACGGGTCGCGGAACATCGTGGTGCCGGGCGGGGCTTCGGATATCAGCAGGCCGTTGTGCTTGGTGAAGGTCATGCCGCCGTCCCGGGACAGGGCGCGGGTGACCGGCTGGTGCCAGCGGTCCGGGTGCCTGGCGGAGTAGAAGGCGACCAGTTCGCCGCCGTCGGCCTCCACCGCGTTGCCGGACCACACGCCGCCGACGTCGTCGCCGCCGGGGCTGGGGGCCAGGGCAACCGGCAGCTCCTCCCAGCGCAGCAGGTCACGGCTGCGCAGATGACCCCAGTGCATGTCGGCGTGGCGGGCGCTGCCCGGGTTGTACTGGAAGAAGACGTGGTAGTGGCCATCGTGGTGAACCAGGCCGTTGGGGTCGTTGACCCAGTGGTGCGGCGGGCGCGGGTGGACCGCGGGCAGGTGCGGGTCAGCCATCGTTGCGCGACCCCTCGTTGCGACGCCCGTCATAGCGGCGGCGGAGGTCGGCGGCCTGCCGGGTGTTGGCCTCGGACTCGGCGAGCGAGCGTTCGCCGCGCTGCGCCGTCCGCTGCGCCAGGTGGTCCAGGTGCCGCTCGAACCGCTCGCGGTAGCGCTCGCGCATCACGGCGATCTCCTCGGCGACGGTGCCGGAGCGCGGGGAGGGGGTCGGCGCGGGTGCGGCGGCGGGCCGGACCGGCAGGCGCTCCTCCAGCGGCGGGATGCTCGCCGGCGGCGACGGCAGGGTCTGGTACCAGTACGCGGTGGACGCCCAGTCGTCGGACAGGTGGTTGCCGTGGCCGTGCTCGATCGAGACCCGGATCCGCTCCTCGAAACGGACCGGGTCGGTCACGTGGAAGCGGTAGTTGACCGAGTAGCCGGGCACGTCGGCCTCGTGCAGGATCGCGCCGTGGTACAGGTAGGCGTTCTTCTGCATGCCCCAGGCGTGGTTGAAGTAGTCCTCGGTTCCTGTGCCGTGCAGTGACGGCGGCCAGACCCGGGTGCCGTCCGGGCGGAAGTCGTCGTCGATCCAGATCATGTCGTTGCCCTCGCCCCACCAACTGCCCTGCCGGTGGTGGACGGAGAGGTTGCAGCCGACGTAGTGGCCGCGGCCCTCGACGTCCAGGACGACGTAGTTGTCGTCGCCGGTGTCGTCGACGATGTTGACCTCGGGGCTGTTGGTCTGGATGTCCGGTGCCCAGCCGTTGCACGGGTTGTTGCGGCTCCAGCGGGCGTGGAAGTAGAGGGTGTCCTCGGGCAGCGGCTCGGCGTGGAGCTCGTAGTCGATGTAGAAGTACTGCTGGATCGGCAGGTCGTTCTCGTTGACCAGCTCGATCTTCGCCCGCTTGTCGAAGGGCATCGGGGCCCAGCAGTTGAGCGCCGCGCTGCCGCCGAAGACCAGCGACTCCTCGGGCTTGGCGGAGACCGTGAACAGCGCGGACTGGTAGGAGTTGGGCATGCAGTGGCCGACGCCGAAGAAGTCGCCGAGCGGGACGAGGACGGCCGGCTGCTCCTCGTCGTCCCAGGTGATCCGGATCAGGACCTTGCGGTAGTAGTCCGGGTCGGGCTCCTCCCAGTTGACGCCGAGCGCGTTGTGGATCTCCATGACCGGCGCGACGGTGTCCGCCTCCAGCGGGTCGATCAGGCCGGGGCCGAGGGTGCGGCGGCAGAACTGGGTCATCCAGATGTGGGTGATCTGCCCCGGGCCCTCCAGGTCGGCGAGGACCCGGCTGGAGTGCGCGGGCGTGGTCCAGTAGTCCTGGTTGCGGCCGCGCTGGTCCCAGCTGGAGACGCGGGCGGAGCGGGCCGCCTTCGGCCGGGTGAGGTGGTCGAGTGGAGCGGGCATTAACATGTGCCTTTCAGTGATTTTGCGGTCGCTGAACCGGGGCGGCGGGGGACTGGCCTCCCTCGCCGCCCACTTCCGGGGAAAGGGTCAGGGCGCGTCCTGGCAGCCGCAGGACTCGCGGTAGGTGATCTCGGGCCCGAGCCGGATCGAGCGGTAGCCCGCGGCCGGCCCGGCTTCGATCCGCCCGAGCAGGAGCTGCATGGCGGTGCTGCCGATCTCGTACGCGGGTTGGCTGACCGTGGTGATCCGCGGCCGGAACAGGTCGGGGTTGGGGAAGCCGTCGAAGGTCGCGAACGCGAAGTCGCGCGGGGTCTGCAGGCCGAGCCGGTGGGCGGCCTCCAGGACGCCGATGGCGGCCTGGGTGGAGACGGCGACCACCGCGGTGGGCGGCTCCGTCCGGCCGAACAGTTCGAGCGCCAGCCCGCGGGTTTCGGCTGCCAGCCCGCTGCCGGTGAGCACCAGGTCGGGGTCGACCGGCAGTCCGGCCTCGGCGAGCGCGTCCATGTAGCCCTGGCGGCGTTCGGCAACGGTGGACACCGCCACGTCGCCGGCCGCCAGCGCGATCCGGCGGTGACCGTGCCCGACCAGGTGCAGCACCAGGTCGCGCATCGGGGTGAGGTTCTCCACCCCCACCTGGTCGGCGCTGATCCCGCCGAGGCGGTCCAGCAGGACCAGCGGGGTGCCCTCCTGCTGAAGGGCCGTCAGGCCGGCCCGGCGGGAGCGTGCCACCGGCGCGATGATCAGGCCGTCCACCTTGCGCTCGGCCAGCACCTGGAGGGCGCGGGTCTCCAGCTCCGGGTCCTCCCCGGAGTTGGCGAGCAGCAGGGTCAGCCCGGCCGCGGCGGCCTCCTCCTCGACGCCGCGGATCATCTCGGCGAAGGCCGGCTGGGTCACGTCGGACAGGATCAGGCCGACCGAGTCGGTCCGCGACCGACGCAGCGCCCGGGCCACGCTGTCGCGCCGGTACCCGGTGTCCCGGATCGCCTCCTCCACCCGCTGCCGGGTCTCGTCCCGGACCGGGCGGGTCGCGTTGAGCACGTGGGAGACGGTCGACGTGGAGACTCCGGCCAGCCGCGCGATGTCGACGATCGTCACCACTGGGCAATCACCCCTTCCATTCATCGAAACGTTTGCGCAACACCATGGCATGCGTTGCAACCGACGTCAACGGCCTTGCCGCAGCTCAGCGTCGAGGCGGCCGTCATCTGCCGGAAACAGTGCCGACGCGATCCCTTGACAGTCCAGGTCGCTTGAGTATCTTTCATCGAAACGTTTGCTCCCGGCGGCGCCGGATTCCGGCCGCTGGACACCGCCACCGCCGCATTCGGCCCGCTGGCACACTTGCAGACCTCCCCGACATCCCCTGGGCCGACCGAAGGGCTCCAAAATGTCAACGTTGACGTCCACCGTCGCCAGACCCCGCACCACCCGCACCCGCCGGCTGCTCATCGCCGCGGTCGCGACCGTCCTGGTCGCCTCCCCGCTCACCGCCTGCGGCGCCGCCACCACCGCGGGCGGCAAGGCCGCCGGCGACAGCGTGATCACGCTGTCCATGCACAACCCCGACAGCAAGACGCAGGACCCGGCCACCTACAAGATCGTCGAGGCGTTCAACGCCAAGAACCCGACCATGAAGGTCAACCTGGTCGGGCAGCCGGTCGAACAGCACGAGCAGCAGATGACCATCGCCGCCCAGAGCGACACCCTCCCGGACGTCTTCTGGGTGTACAACTCGCTGGCGCAGACCATGAACAAGAACGGCAATCTGCTCGACCTCACCCCGGTCCTCGCCGAGTCCGGCCTGAACGGCAAGTTCGCGCCCCCGATGCTCGCCGGCTTCCGCAACGGGGCGACCCAGTACGGCCTGCCGTACCAGGCGCTGGTCACCGGCTTCTACTACAACAAGGACCTGCTGGCGAAGAACGGCGTCACCCTGCCCGCCACCTTCGAGGAGCTGGTCGCCGCCAGCAAGGCGCTCAAGGCCAAGGGCGTCGTGCCGATCGCCCAGGGGTCCAACAACTCGGCGTTCTCGGTCTGGGCGTTCCTCACCATGCTCGACCGCTTCGGCTACGAGCAGAAGTACCCGGGGATGCTGCTCCGGGCGAGCAGCTACGACAACCCGGATTTCCTGCGCCTGTACGAGCACATCGACGAGCTCGCCGCGGCCGGCGCCTTCCCGTCCAACATGACGACCCAGACCTACGTCCAGGCCGTCGCTTCGTTCACCTCCGGCCAGGCCGCCTTCGTGGACACGGGGGTGTGGGACGCCGCCAAGATCCAGCAGAGTCCGGTCGGCGGCAGCGTCGGCTTCTGGCCCGGCCCGACGTTCTCCGACGGCGTCGGCGAGCAGAAGCTCGTGATGAACGCGCCCTCCGCCCCGCTGGTGGTCAGCGCCAAGGTCAAGAAGGACAAGAAGAAGTACGAGGCCGTCAAGGCGTTCATCTCGTTCTACTACAGCGACGAGGGCCAGCAGATCATGGCCGACAACGCCCAGCCGCCGGTCACCACCTACAAGCCGACCGTGGACGCCGCCAAGAACCCGGTGTTCGCCGACGTCCTCGCCGCCACCACCAAGCCCGGCTGGTCCAGCCCGCAGGCGCAGCCCGACCTGGTCGTCAGCGCCGAGACCGCCAGTGCCATGTACGACAGCCTGTACGGGGTGATGAGCCGCTCGCTCAGCCCGAAGGACGCCGTGCAGCTCGTCCACCGCTCCTTCAAGTAGCCCCGGGTCCTCCAGGCGGCCCCACGCCTTCAAGCAGCCCTACGGAAATCCTCTATGAACTGGCTCACCGGGCGACGGCGCTTCACCCTCATGATCGCGCCGGCGTTCCTCCTCTACACGCTGTACATGGTGTATCCGATCGCCTACTCCGTGTACTACAGCTTCACCGACTTCGACGGGGTCGCCGAGAGCGGCTTCGCCGGGCTCGGCAACTACCGGACGATGGCCCGGGACGCGGTCTTCTGGACCTCGATGCGCAACACCGGGATCATCCTGGCCATCGCGGTGCTGTTGCTGATTCCGCTGGCCTTCCTGGTCGCGGTCCTGCTCAGCGGGAACGTCAAGGGCAGTTCGGTGCTGCGGCCGCTGGTCTTCGCCCCGGCGATCGTGGCGCCGATCCTCGTCGGCCTGATCTGGATCTTCATCCTCGACCCGAAGATCGGCCTGGCCAACGCGCTGCTCGTCGCGGTCGGCGTCCCGGCGCGGCCGCAATGGATCGGCGGTACCGCGCTCAGCCCGTACTCGATCGCCTTCGTGTACCTGTGGCAGCAGATCGGCTTCATCGTCACGGTCTTCTACGCCGGACTCAAGATGCTGCCGAAGGACGTCATGGAGGCGTCCACCCTGGACGGGGCGAGCCGGTTCCAGCAACTGCGGTACATCGTCGTGCCGATGCTGCAGGAGACCTTCGGGATCTGCACGGCCCTGGTGGTCACCGGCGTGTTCAAGGTCTTCGAACTGGTCTACGCGCTGACCGGCGGCGGGCCCGTCCACCTCTCCGAAGTGATGGTCAGCTACATGTACCACGTCACCTTCACCACCCTGCAGTACAGCTACGGCATGGCGCTCGCGGTCATCGTCTTCCTGGCCGGCGCCGTCGCCTCGGTGACCACCCTGGTGGTCATGCGCAGGAGGGCCGCGGCATGACGGTGAAGAACCGCACCCGCTGGATCGCCACCGGCGTCGCGTACCTGATCACCTTCGTGATCCTGCTGCCGCTGCTGTGGCTCGTCCTGCTGTCCTTCCAGACCAACGAGAACATCCTGTCCAACCCGTTCTCACCGGCCCACCTCAACCTGGCCAACTACCAGCAGGCGATGCAGACGCTGAACCTGCTGGTGATGTACAAGAACACGCTGATCCTGGCGCTGGTCTCGGTGCCGGCCGGGCTGGTGGTCTCGTACCTGGCGGCGTTCGCGCTGACCCGGATGGTGTTCCGCGGCGGGCGCCGCCGGGTGCAGAACTCGGTCCGGTACTACTTCCTGGCCGGGCTGGCGGTGCCGGTGTACATCCTGCTGTTCCCGGTGTACCGGCTGGACATCGCGATGGGCCTGTTCGGCAGCTACGCGGCACTGATCCTCCCGTACATCGCGGTGTCGATCCCGTTCAACATCCTGCTGCTGACCGGCTTCCTGCGGGAGTTCCCGGAGGAGATCGAACAGGCTGCCGTGATCGACGGGGTGGGTCTGTGGCAGATGGCGTGGAAGGTGGTCTTCCCGCTGATGCGGCCGGTGATCGCCACCCTCGCCATCCTCAACGTGATCTACGTGTGGAACGAGTTCCCGTTCGCCGTCACCCTCATCAACGACCCGACGATGACCACCCTGTCGCTCGGCATCTCCCAGTTCCAGGGCGCCTACGGGGCCGACTACGGCGCCATGATGGCGTCCGCGACCCTGGTCCTGGTCCCCCAGCTCGCGATCTACGCGCTCTTCCAGCGGCAGGTCATCGCCGGCATGACCGCGGGAGCGATCCGATGAACCGTCCACCCACCCAGGAGGGATCGTGCACCAAGAGGAGCCCACGCCGCCCACCCGGCGCACCGTCCTGCGCGGAGCCGTCGCCGCGCTGATGACAACGTTGACGCCGATCGGCCCGGCCGCCGCCGCAACAGCCCCGGCACATGCCGCATCGCCGTCCCGCCCCCCGAAGCCGCCCCGACCGTCGCACGCGCCCGCCCACCCCGACTACCACGCGATCGTCGGCCTCCTCTAGGCCGCCCCCTCCAGAGAGGACCAGCATGGCCAACACCGTGTACGACGTCACCACCTGGACCGGAGCCACGGTCTCGGCCTACTACGACATCGGCGCCGTGATCAACCAGATCATCGCCGACATCAAGGCCAACCAGACCACCCAGACCACCCGCCCCGGAGCCGTCGTCTACATCCCGCCCGGCCACTACGACCTGCGCACCCGCGCCGTCATCGACATCAGCTTCCTGCAGATCAAGGGCGCCGGACACGGCTTCTTCTCCAATGCGATCCGCGACGACGCCGGCAGCCAGACCGGCTCCTGGCTGGAGACCCAGCCCGGCGGCAGCCACATCAGGGTGGTGAACACCGACGGCAACCACGAGGCCTTCCTCGTCCAGCGGACCGGCACCCCGAGACTCAGCAGCATCGTCTTCCAGGACTTCTGCCTCGACGGCGTCAGCAGCAGCAAGCCCTACACGGGCAGCAACGGCAACGCCAAGACCGGCATCTCCGTGCAGTCCGACAACGACGCGCTGCGCATCGAAGGCATGGGCTTCGTCTACCTCGAACACGCCATCTCGGTGAACGGCGCCGACGCGCTCGGCATCACCAACAACTACATCGCCGAATGCGGCAACTCGATCGAGCTGACCGGCGCCTCCCAGTCCGTGAAGATCAGCAACAACTACCTGGTCAGCTCCTGGGGCGGCTACTCCGTCCGGGCCGAGCACGCCGAGGGCATCAACATCACCGGCAACACCGTGCTGTGGGCCTGCAACATCACCCTCGAGAACTCCACCCGGTCGACGATCAGCGCCAACAAGCTGCTCTCCAACTTCCCCAGCATGATCTCCCTGAAGTCGAGCTCGGAGAGCCTGATCGCGAGCAACCACTTCCGCCGCAAGTACGGCGACGGCACCAGCACCCTGCGCGACGACCTCTACGGGCTGGTCCACATCGAGGGCAGCAACAACGCCGTCACCGGCAACTTCTTCTCCTTCGACCCGGACGCCCCCATCACCCCGTCCGGCGCCACCCCGACCGCCATCCTGGTCAAGAGCGGCGACTCCAACTACCTGGCCACCAACGTCCTGGTCCGCGGCACCCTGCCCATCCAGGTCGTCCTCGACGCCAGCACCACCAACACCAAAGTGATCTACAGCGCCCGCACCGGCCAGCTGACCGCCTACCCTCCCGCAACCCACGACTTCATCGCGACCCCCTGACCCAGGAGGCCCCCGGCCCCTCATGACCCGGCGTCCCCGGGACCGTGCACCACGACGGTCCCGGGGACGTCCGCTCGTGGACGAAGAACCGGAAGGTCGCCGAAGCCGAGTGCCTTGATCGGACCGATCTCGCCGGTAGCGGGAACGCACGCAGGAGCCGGCGAGCGCGAGGCCGGAGAACGAGCAGAGGACCAGCAGCACGGCGAAGCCCGCGCATCCGGAGCCACCACGTTCTCGCCCGGCAGCTGCAGGGCACGCTCGGCTCCGATGACGGGGCGGAGGTCGGGATTCTCCCGGCGGCCGGCGGCAGGCCTTCGCGGTGGCCCGGGCGCGCAGCGTGATGGTGACGGACGAGCCGACCGCTGCGCCCGGGACGAAGGAGCCCGGCCGGGCACTGGAGCTGATCCGGAAGGTCCGGGACCGCGGCCTGCCGGTGTTCTGATCAGCCTCGACATGCCGCGCGTACTCGAGATCGCGGACCGGATCCACGTCCACCGACCGGGCCGCCCGGGTGCACCGATCAGGCCGGGCGAATTCTTGGTGCCTGAGGTGGTGGCCATCATGACCGGAGCGCCGACCGTCCCGGCCGATGGCGGCGGTACTGTCGTGGCGGACGCCGAAGCCGCCAGGGCTGCCGGGGTCCGCACCAGCTGACCCGCCCGAGGCGGTCCGGTCGCACCCGGCAGGACCGCCACCCGACCAGAAACGGTGGTCCATGACCTCGACCCGCCGCCCGACGCTGCACGACGTTGCCCACGAGGTCGGCGTCAGCGCGAAGACCGTCTCGCGCGTGCTCAACGGCGACGGGCCGACGTCGGCGGCGACCCGGGAGAAGGTGCTGGCCGCCGTCGAGCGGCTCGGCTTCCAGCCGAACCTCATGGCCCGCAACATCCGCACCGGTGGCCCGGACACCACCATCGGCCTGGTGGTGCCGGAGATGGGCAACCCGTTCTTCGGGACGCTGGCCGGGGGTATCGAGAGCGAGGTGCGCGAGCGCGGGCTGACCCTGCTGCTCGGATCGTCCGGGGACGACCCCGTCCGCGAGCGCGACCTGATCTCCACCTTCCTGGCCCGCCGGGTCAGCGCTTTGATGGTGGTGCCGGCGGCGGGATCCGACCACGCGCACCTGAAGCTGGCGAGATCCTCCGGGCTGCCGGTGGTGTTCCTGGACCGGCCCGGCAGCGGCCTGGCCACGGACTGCGTGGTCTCCTCCAACCGGGCCGGCGCCCGTGAGGGCGTCGCCCACCTGATCGCGCACGGCCACCGGCGGATCGGTTTCATCGGCGACCTTCCGGCGAGCCTCTACACCCGCCGCGAGCGGTTCGCCGGCTACCAGGACGCGATGGCCGCCGCCGGACTGGCGCACGAGCGATCGCTGGTGCTCGGGGCGCACAGCCAGGCCGACGCGGCAGCGGCCACCGCGAAGCTGCTCGGCCTGGCCGATCCGCCGACGGCGCTGTTCGCCGCGAACAACCTCGCCGCGATGGGGACGGTCGTGGCGCTTGCCCGCGCGGGGCGGAAGGACATCGCCCTGGTCGCCTTCGACGATGTACCGCTGGCGGAGATCCTGGAGCCCGGGCTGACCGTGGTGGCCCAGGACCCGGCCGCACTCGGCGCGGTGGCCGCACGCACCGCCCTGGCCCGTCTCGACGGCGACCGCGGCCGGGCCCGCACCATAGTGGTCGACACCCGGCTCGTCGTCCGCGGCTCCGGCGAGCAGCGCCTGTCCCGCCCCTGATGCCGGTTCAGGGGTGGTCGCCCGCTCGCCCTCGCGGTTTCTCGTGGTCCCCTCGGTCCCTGCGGGTGCGCGAAGATCGGGCAGGAGCCGGAACTCGGCCTGGAGCTTCTGGCCGGACCGCCTCCGTCCACCGGCAGCGAGACCTCCGCCGAAGGCCTCCGCGGAGGCCTTCGGCACCGGGTGCCGCCGGGGCTGCGCGGCGGCGCCTGGACCACCGTCGTGCAGTCGATACCCGTCTCGGCCGTCGGGGTTCGCGGTGTCGGCGGTCGCGAATGGGACGAACTGCGCGCATGCCGAGCGCTGCCCACCGGCCCGGGGCCGCCGGCTGTGCACGGCGAACACAGGTTGACTCGTTCGGTTGTGCAGGCCCTTCGTGGGGACGGTGGTGCTGATGTCCTGCCTTGTGTCCGGTCGTCGGATGCCTGATCCGAGTGGGTGCTCGGCAGAGACGTCAGCGGCCGTGCCGGGATGGTGTCAGGTGGTTTTGACGGCCGTGCCGACCGCTTCGAGTGCGGCGATTTCGTCGGCGGGTGCGGTGCTGTCGGTGACGAGGGTGTCCAGGAGCGCGGCAGGGAGGACGTGGGCGAAGGCGGTGCGACCGAGCTTGCCGCCGTCGGTGGCGACGACGGTGCGGCGGGCGGAGGCGACGGCGGCCTTTTTCACGGCGGCGTCGTCGAGGTCGTAGGCGGTCAGGCCGTCGGCCGCGCTGAGGGCGCAGCAGCCGACGACGGCGGTGTCGAAGCGCAGGGCGGCCAGGGAGGCGAGGGCGAGGGGGCCGGTGAGGGCGCCCTCGGCGGCGCGGGGCTGCCCGCCGGGGACGATCAGGGTGGCTGGTCCGGGGGCGTCGCCGAAGACGTGGATGGCCTGCAGGGACAGCGGCATCACGGTGACCGGGCGCTCTCGCAGCAGGCGGGCGACTTCCAAGCAGGTGGTGCCGCTGTCGAGGACGACGGTCTCGCCATCGGCGATCAGCGCGGAGACCTCGGTGGCGATCCGGCGCTTGGCGTCGACTGCGTCGCGGGCGCGCAGCGCGAAGGGCGGTTCCTCGCCCCGGAGCAGCAGGGTGCGGGCTCCGCCGCGGAAGCGTTCGAGGACGCCCTGCGCGGCGAGTGTGTCGAGGTCGCGGCGGATCGTCATCTCGGAGGCGCCGGTCAGTCCGGCGAGTTCCGGGACGGTGGCGCTGCCCGCATCCCTGACGGCCTGGGCGATCAGGGCGTGGCGGTCCTGGTTGCTCATACCGAGATTGAACCGCATCCGACAATGAACAATCAAGCCGTTCGATATTGCCACTTTCGATCACAGTAGATGTTCGTTATGGTCGATCGCATGGACCGATCGCTCCGAGCCGCCCATGTGGCGACCTACGTCTACTTCGTCCTCAACGGCACCCTGATAGGTGCGTGGGTGGTGCACATCCCCGCCGTCGAGGCCCGGGTGGGCATC
The DNA here is from genome assembly GCF_040680995.1 of Kitasatospora sp. NPDC051914. NCBI lineage: Bacteria > Bacillati > Actinomycetota > Actinomycetes > Kitasatosporales > Streptomycetaceae > Kitasatospora > Kitasatospora sp. NPDC051914. The sequence goes on along the minus strand of NZ_JBFAXX010000010.1, from coordinate 133,177 downwards.
AGCCACGCGGCCCTCGGCGGCCTGCTGGTGGTGCTGGGCCTGGGGGCCTTCGTCGGCATGCAGGTGGCCGGCCGCCTGGCCGACCGCCTCGGCGCCCGGACCGTCGTGCCCGCCGCCGGCGTGCTGTGCGGCGCGTCCCTGGTCCTGCCAGGCCTCGCCTCGAACCCCTGGACACTGGCCGGCGCGCTGCTGCTCTTCGGCTTCGCCAACGGCTGCCTGGACGTCGGCATGAACGCGCACGCCGTGCACGTGGAGAAGGCTTACCGACGCCCCGTCATGTCCGGCTTCCACGCCACGTTCTCCGTCGGCGGCGTGATCGCCGCCCTCCTCGCCGCCGCGGCCACGGCCGCCGGTCTGAGCCCGGCCGCGACCCTCGCCGCCCTCGGAGCCGTAGGAACGGCCGCCGCCCTACTTGCAGCACGCAGCCTTCTGCCCGGCACCCCGCCGTCCGGCGAAACCGAGAACGAGCACACCCGAGCGCCCACGGCCGGGGGCGGTGCCCGCGGGCGGATCCGGGTGCTCGCCGCGCTGGCGATGATGGTGATGCTGAGCGAGGGCGCGGCCAACGACTGGAGCGCCCTGCACCTGAAGGACGTCCTCGGCGCGCCCGCGAGCACCGCAGCGTTCGCGTACGGCACTTACGCGGCGGCGATGACCATCGGCCGGATGCTTGCCGACCGGGTCGTCGCCCGGTACGGGTCGATGGCGGTCCTGCGCTACGGCGCGGCGACGGCTGCCGTCGGCATCACGATCACGGCCCTGACGCCCTGGGTGTGGGCGGCGTTCGCAGGCTGGGCGCTGTTCGGCCTCGGCCTGTCCGGCTGCGTCCCCCAGCTGTTCAGCGCCGCCGGTCACGCGGACCCCGCCGCCGCGGGCACCAACGTCTCCCGCGTCGCCGGACTCGGCTACCTCGGCATGCTGGCCGGCCCCGCCGTCATCGGCTGGCTGACCCACCTGACCGCGCTCAACCACACCTTCCTGCTGTTGACCCTGCTGTGCACGGCCACCGCCGCGACCGCCGGCATCCTGCGCACCGCACCCGCCCACAACCCCGGAGCCGACCGCACGCCTGCGTCGGCACACAGCACCCGCTGACCGCTCGTGCGGCCAGGGCTGCGCCACCACATCCACCGCCTGCCACCGGGGTCGGGCCTGGGCCTTCCGTGTTCGCACACGGGACAGCCGGGTACGCGGCACTGGCCGCGTGGTCTGTACGGCGGACACGTCGATCACACGGGGGAGCGGCCGAGTGCCCCGCCCGGCTGATCGCCCCGTGGTGGGCAGGTCTGCGGCATGACGACACCCTCGATCAGGTGCCTGCACCGTTACCGCCGGCCGTCCCCGGTCCTGACGCCGCCCCTGCATGGTCACCATGACCGGGGCCGGTGTCCCAAGGCTGCGAACCGCGGGCAACCGGGCAGTCGGACTCACCTGGCAAGCGGTCAAGATCACCTGCCAGAGGGCAGCCGTACTGCGGCGGTCCTCCGGGCCATGCTTCACCCGGCACCGGCTGGAGTCCGAGACGTCCACCCCTGGACCATTCCGGCGGGGCCTTCTGCTGCCGCCCCCGAACCGGGGCGGTTCGAATCGCAGCCCGACGCGGGTGCGTGATCAATCGATCGGCACTTGCCGTCAGCCGACGCTCGGGGACGCGGGTTCCCACGGCTGGACCCATGGGTCGGGCCACGCCTCGGCCGCGGCGAGCAGCGGGTCGAAGGTTGCGCCGTCGATGCCCTCGCGGATGACGTCGGCGTGACCGCCGTGCCGTGCCGTCTCCTCGATCAGGTGCAGCAGGACCCAGCGAACCGACCATTCCTTGACCTCTGCGGGAATCCATGGAGCCCCCTGCGGCACCGGAACGGCCTGCCCGAGGTCCGGAACACCGGCGATCACCTCGTCCGTCCGCTCGGCCGCCTCGGCGTACGCGGCCAGGACCTCGGCAAGGGTCTCGTCCGGGGCGAGTTGGAACTCGTCCGCGTCCGACTCGTCCGCTTTTCGCTGCGTCCCGCGCTGCTGCTGGAGGATGAGATCGGTCCAGTAGCCCTCGCACCGTGCGGCGTGCTTGATCAGACCGCCGATGCTCAGCTCGCTGGGGGAGGCCGCCATGCGGGCCTGCTCCTCGGTCAGGCCGTAGGCGGTGACCCGCAGCGCGCGTCGCTGGTGGGCCAGGTAGGCGGTCAGCGCCGTGCGCTCATCGGCGACGGGCGGGACGACTCTCGGCATGGCGGGACCCTCTCGCAGTGCAAGATCTTGCAGCAAGTTTCAGCCGGACTCTACTGCAGCTCCTCCCTGACGTGCACCGTGCCGATCAACCCGATCCCAACCCTCAGTACCGGCTCCGCCGGCCGAGGCGTCGGCGGGCGATGCGACGGGGTCGGAAGCCGGCGCCGACCCTGTGTGTGACGCCGACGCGGCGATGCAGGGCGTGATGCGCGCGCGGGTGGCGGCGTGCCCCAATCTTTCGCAAAAGCCTGAAAATATTTTCGTCGAAGGGTTGGCCGGTTTTTCCCCAGGAGAGAGGGTCAGCTCCGTGTCCGCACACGTACCGCCGATCGCCGACGAGCGCGAAGGCCTGCTGGCCTACGAAGAAGCGCCCGATCGCACCGGGGGAGCCGCCGGCGGGCCGGCAGTCGGCGACCGGATCGGGCGTCAGCGCGAGCCCCAACTCCCTTTCCGTGGCGCGGATCTGCTCCTTTGTCGCGGGTACCGACAGCGGCCGGGGCGGGGCGCCGCACGCTCACGTGGTCGGTTCCGGTGCACAGCCGCGGACCGGGCGGCTGGTCCGGGACACGGTGCGGCGCCCGCTGTTCCCGGTGCCACGTGCCGTGCGGCGTGGGGGAGTCCACCGTGGCAGCGGGGGACTGCATTCTCTGCGGCACCGTGATGGTCGGATTAGGCGGTTGTACCCGGTGGGCTCGGGTTCCGTTCAGCGGAGGGTGGCGAGTGACGGGGTGGCCGATCCCGAACCGGGCGGCCGACATGCGGGTGTCGCCAACCTTGACGACGGTGCCGTTGGGGCCTGAGCCTCGAAGCGGGAACGAAACGCCCAGTGAAGTCCCATGTCGACAAGGTTCGGGAGCTCCGCCTGCGTGGGGTCAGGCCTTCTGGCGCCGCGTGGATCCCTTCTCTCCGAGGGCCTCCGAGGGGCGCGAAAGCGTGGCTGGCCGTCACAGGACGCGCGCGGCTGCCCTGTGTCATCGAAGCTCGATCGGATGTGGCGCTGGTGGCCGCGCCCGGCGAGCGGTTGCCGCCGACGTCAAGCCGGCCGAGGGTGCTGCAGTCCGTCCAGGAGCAGTTCGATCAGGCGCCGGGGGTCGTACTGCGGGTCTCCGCCTCCGATGCACAGGTTGCCGATGCCGCGCATCAGTTCGTAGGGCCGGGTGTCCGCCCTGATCTCACCTGCCGCGACCGAGGCGTCGAGCAACTGGGCGCAGACCGGCAGCAGGCGGTCGAGGAAGTAGCCGTGCAGCGCGGCGAAGCCGCTGCTGTCCGACTGCATCGCGTCGGCCAGCCCGTGCTTGGTGACCAGGAAGTCGACGAAGAGGTCGATCCACTGGCGCAGTGCGGCGAACGGGGAGTCGGTGCCGGCCAGCAGTTCCGGGCCTGCCTCCGCGCACTCCTCGATCTGGTGACGGTAGACGGCCGTGATGAGATCGGCCCGGGTCGGGAAGTGTCGGTAGATCGTTCCCGTCCCGACACCCGCCCTGGCCGCGATCTGGCGGATCGGTGCGTCGACACCGGAGGCCACGAACACCTCGGCTGCGGCCGCGAGCAGCGCCTGCTGATTGCGCAGCGCATCGGCACGCTTGCTCCGGGCCGACACCTTCCCTGTGGGGCTCTCGCTGGACACAACTCTCCCTCCGGTGCCTGTTGACAAAGCGGAACGATGTTCCGGATAGTAAATGGAACAGCGTTCCGCTTCAGGTTAGCCGAAGCGGGACGCCCCCGACCATTGCCTGCCGCCGCCCGGCCGGGCCGACCGCGGCACCCACTGCAGAAGGAGAACCGCTCATCATGAGCGCATCCGCCCACACCGCACCTGCCCCCGTCCTGTCGTACAGCCCGGTGGTCCTGCCCGTGCCCGGACGGCCCGTCGATCTTCAGGTGCGCGTCTCCGCACCCGAGACCGGAAGCGGCCTTCCCGTCATCCTGCTCTCCCACGGCCACGGCCCCTCGAACAACCTGTCCTCGCTGAACGGCTACGCGCCGCTCGCCAACTCCTGGGCCGCACACGGATTCGTCGTCATCCAGCCCACCCACCTCACCTCCCGAACGTTGAGTCACCTGGTCGCCGACGCCCCCGGCGCACCGGACTTCTGGCGCTCCCGCGCCGAGGACATGACCCACATCCTCGACCGGCTCGACGTGATCGAGCGCACCGTGCCGCAGCTCGCGGGACGGATCGACCGGACCAAGGTCGCCCTCGCCGGACACTCGCTCGGCGGCTTCACCGCCGCCCTCCTGCTGGGCGCCGGACTCAACGATCCCGCCACCGGGAACGTGGTGCACCTGGTCGAGCCGCGGATCAAGGCGGGCGTGCTGCTCGCCGCGCCCGGCAGGGGTGGCGACGTCCTCAACGGGCCCATGGCCGAGCAGTGGCCGATCATCGGGGCCGTCGACTTCTCCACCATGACCGCTCCCGCGCTGGTCGTCGCAGGCGACAAGGACGACCCTCGGCACTTCACCGACATGGGGCCGGACTGGCACGCCGACCCCTACACCCTTGCCCCCGGTCCCAAGTCCCTGCTCACCCTGTTCGACGCGGAGCACGGACTCGGCGGGATCGCCGGATACGACGCCGCCGAGACCACCGACGAGAATCCCGAACGGGTCGCCGCCGTCGGGCGACTCACCGCCGCCTACCTCCGCAGCCGGCTCCACCCCGGCGACACGGCCTGGCAGGTCGCATGTGGGGCGCTGGCAACCGACCCCGCCCCGGTCGGACGGGTCGAAGTCAAGTAGACCCTCCGGACGTACGCGCTGAAGGGTCGCGCCGAACGGCGGCCGATCGCTTCGGCAAGCATGAATGCGTGGGCACCGAACTCTGCCGCAACGGGCCGTAGGGCCCGTGAGAGGTCGTCACGCCGCTGAACAGGTCTCCGAGACCCGGATCCTTGCGAGGCTGAGAGCCGGGTGCGCTGCGGCGCGCGCCCGCTCTACGAGCGGTACCCGGCGGTGGTCGGCTCGGATGATCGCTGATCCTCAGATATCCGCACAAGTATTCGATCTCACCGTGGCCACCCGGGGTCCCGGCGGACGCCCCGGTCGAGCAGATCGCCGAACTGGTCCGGCAGACGTACTGGTTCCGCCCCGATACCGGCTCCCCCTGGTTCTTCGACCGGTTCTTCGACGTCGCCTGGGACCCGCCCGTGGCGGCGCTGCGCCCGGGCGGCCAGGAGATCGCGGTGCTTGCCGCCACCGCCACCGACTGACCGACGGTCACCTGACCCGGCACGCACCCGGCCACCAGGGCGACCGTGGCGACCACGGCCAGGACCACGCCGCCGTTCACGCCCATTCGACCCCGAACTCGGCGAGCTGTGCGATGTCCGGGAGCGTTTTTTCTGATCAGTGTGGGGTGCCGTGAGCTGGGCTGATCAGTTTCGGGTGCCGGTCGCTGTCGGGTGAGCGGGGGTTTGTCGGTTCGCCGGCGGGCGCGTTGTGCGGTGGCCCAGCGCCTGACGTCGTCCGGGCAGGGGTATGTCGCGAGGCGTCGCCGGGTTATTGGCGGCCCTGGGTGTTCACCGGGGGATGCGCGTCACCGGTGTCCGTGCCCAGGCCCGCGAGAAGGCGCAGCCCGTCCTCGGTGGGGCTGCCCGGGGCCGCGGACAGCACCAGCAATTCCATGCCTGATTCGTCCGGCAGCGCGAAGTTCTCCTGGTGCAGTTCCAGCAGTCCGACCAGTGGGTGTCGGTACGCCTTGCGTCCATGTGTGCGGGCGCGCACGTCCGCGCGGGCCCAGAGGCGGCGGAAGCGCTCGCTGCCCATCGCCAACTCGCCGACGAGCGAGGCCAGCCGGGGGTCCTCGGGGTATTTGCCGGCGGCCAGGCGCAGGTGCCCGACCACGTCGAGGGTGCATGTCTCCCAGTCCGCGTACAAGCCGAGTTCGGCTTCCTCGAGGAAGATGTGCCGGGCGATGTTCAGGCCTGGCATCGGTCGGCCGAAGAGGAGCCCGGCGAGGCGGTTCCCGGCGAGCACGTCCAAGCGGTGGTCCATGATCAGTGCGGGTGCGTCGGCAACCAGGCCGAGGACACGCAGCAGTTCCGGCCGGACCCGTCCGCCCGGTGTTTTCGTACGGCGGCGGCGCTGCCGGGCGAGCCGGTACAGGTGCCCGCGTTCGGTCTCGTCGAGACCGAGGACGCGGGCGAGCGCGTCGAGGACCTGCTCGGAGGGCTGGGTCGCGCGGCCCTGCTCCAGGCGTACGTAGTAGTCGACGCTGACTCCGGACAGGTGGGCGACCTCTTCGCGGCGCAGCCCTTCGACCCGGCGGCGGCTGTCGGTGGGGATGCCGGCGGCCGCCGGGTCGACCCGGGAACGCCGGGTGCGCAGGAAGCCCGCAAGATCGTCCATGCCTCTCAGTATGGCCTCGGTGACGGCCGTGAAGGTGGTCCTGTCGTTACCAGGAAGCCCCGTCCGACGGAAGAGGAGCCCCTGAACGCCGGGCGTCGCAGCGCCCAGGATCGAAGGCATCCGATCCGAAGGAGTTCCCGTGAAGACGCTGATCGTCCACGCCCACCCGGAGCCGAAGTCGCTCAACAGCTCGCTGAAGGACCTCGCGGTGTCCACGTTGGAGACCGCCGGGCACGAGGTACGGGTGAGCGATCTGTACGCGATGAACTGGAAGGCGGTCGTGGACGCCGCGGACTACGGCCCCAACGCCTCGAGTCCGCTGAGGGTCGCCCTCGACTCGGGCCGGGCCTTCGACGCCGGGACGCTCACCCCGGACGTCCTGGCCGAGCAGGAGAAGCTGCTGTGGGCCGACACGATCGTCTTCCAGTTCCCGCTGTGGTGGTACACGATGCCCGCGATCCTCAAGGGCTGGGTGGACCGGGTGTTCACCTACCGCTTCGCGTACGGCGTCGGTGAGCACAGCGACACCAAGTACGGCGAGCGCTTCGGCGAAGGCACCCTCGCGGGCAGGAAGGCCCTGCTGTCGGTGACCGTCGGCGGCCCCGAGTCGCACTACGCCGCCCGCGGCATCAACGGCCCCATCGACGACCTGCTGTTCCCGATCCACCACGGCATCCTCTACTACCCCGGCATCGAGGTGCTGCCGCCGTTCGTGCTGTACGGCACCGACCGGATGACCGACGAGGACTACCCGGACGTCGCCAAGGCCTGGCAGCAGCGCCTGCTCACCCTGGAATCGACCGAGCCGATCGCCTTCCGACGGCAGAACTTCGGCGACTACGAGATCCCCTCGCTGCACCTGAAGGAGGGACTGGAGCCCGCGGGCCGCACGGGGTTCGGACTGCACGTGCGCGGCTGACCGCCGACGAGGGACGGGACGGGCCGCGAACCCGAAGGCCGTGGCCGGCGTCTACGACGCCGAGACCGACCCGGACGACAACGACGAGGGCGGGCCCGTCACCGGTCGGCGAATCTGACCCCCGCCTCCCAAGAAGTGGAACGCCGGACCCCGGCCGCTGCACCGGTCGGGGTCCGGCACGCGCAAACGGCTGACAACAGCAACCCGCCGCGCACCCTTCCACCCCCGCAGCATGTGCAGGCCGTACCGTCATCGCCGTGGGACGACGTGCTGCCGCTCCCGCTCCTTGGCTGCCGGCCCGGCCGCCCCGCCCCTACTCGGGCGCGGCCGGGCCGCGCGGTGACCGGTGCTGCTCGCACGCAGCCGGCCGGAGCGGCAGGAGGTGACCGCCCGGGCAAAGGGGTGCCGGCGTGGTTTTGTTCACGAGAGATGACAGCGGTCGTGTGGCGGCTGTCCCTGTGGTTTCGACCGCCAGCCGAGGGGCGGGCTCCATCACAGCCCGGTGGCCAGCCAGATGGTCACAGCCGCGGTGGTGGTGAGCCCGACGTTGAGTGCGATCCGGCGGTCGTCGCCGGTCAGGTGGACGGCGATCGCACCGGCCTGGAGGAGTACGAAGCCGCTGGCCGCGGCCGGCGCCAGTGGGGGCGCGATGCCCGTCAGCGGCGGCAGGATCAGGCCGGCCGCGCCGAGTATTTCGACCGTACCCAGTGCCCTGAGGGCGGGCAGTGGTACGCGGTCGACCCAGGCCATCATCGGTCGGAGCTGATCGCGGCTGCGGATCACCTTCAGCGTGCCCGCGTAGAAGTAGAAGAGAGCGAGTAGTCCCGCGACGATCCAGTAGGCGGTGTTCATGGTTCCCGTTCATGGGTCACCGGTTCACGGGGACCCGTCGAATGCTTCAGGCGAGGTCGGTGGCAGGTGCGGTCGCGTAGCGGCTCATCGCGTCGATATTGGCCTGCGGCGTCAACGGCCGGCCGCCGGCGAGCACCTCCTGGAGGTCTCGGAAGTACTGCACGTACAGGTCGGGGGTGAAGGTGCTGAGCATGACGGCGGGTTGGTCGGTCAGGTTGGCGAAGGTGTGCGGGGTACCGGGCGAAACCATCACGAGCGTGCCCGCGGTGGCGTCGTGGTCCTCGTCCCCGACGGTGAACCGCACGGTGCCGGAGAGGATGTAGAAGCCCTCGTCGTGCTGAGCGTGACGGTGCTGCGGCGGTCCCTGGGTGTGCGGGGCGAGGACGGACTCGGCGATCGCGAGACGGTGCCCGGTGTGGCTGCCGTCCTCCAGGACCCGCATGCGCGTGGTGCCCAGAACGATCGTCTCGCCGTCGCCGGGACCCACCACCGATACGGCGGGCTTGGCCTGCGCCGCGTTGGCCTCTGCTTCTTCGGTCATGGGCACAAGTGCACCGCCGGGGGCCTGCCGGTGTCCAAGACCCATCCCGCGACGCCGATACCCCGAGGGTATCTTTGCAGCGTGGAGCTACGGATCTTGCGCTATTTCGTGGCCGTCGCCGAGGAACTCCACTTCGGCCGGGCAGCCACCCGACTGCACATGAGTCAGCCGCCACTGAGCCGGGCGATCAAGCGGTTGGAGGCCGATGTCGGGGCCCTGCTGTTCGCCCGCTCGCCCACCGGCGTCACGCTCACTCCGGTGGGCGCGGTGCTGCTCGACGAGGCGCGGGCCCTGCTCGACCACGCCGACCGCGTCCGGGTACGCGTGAGTGCGGCAGCCGGCGCCGCGACCATCACCGTCGGCATCCTGGGCGACGGCACCGACCCGGGAGTGTCCAGGCTGGCCGCCGCCTACCGCCGAAGCCACCCCGGCATCGACATCCGCATCCGCGACACCGATCTGACCGACCCGACATGCGGGCTGCGCGCCGGACTGGTCGACGTCGCCCTGACCCGGGCGCCGTTCGACGAGACCGCCCTGACGGTGCGTGTGCTGCGAACCGATCCGGTCGGCGCGGTCCTGCGCGCCGACGATCCGCTGGCCCGCCGCGACCGGCTGCGGCTCGCCGAGCTGAGCGACCGCCGCTGGTTCCAGTTCCCGCAGGGTACCGACCCCGTCTGGCGGTCCTACTGGAACGGCAACACGCCGCGCGAGGGCCCGGTGGTGCGCGCCGTCCAGGAATGCCTGCACGCCGTGCTGTGGAACGGCACGGTCGGCCTGGCCCCGCTCGGACACGACCTGCCCGCGGAGTTGGCGCTGGTACCGCTGACCGACATGGCGCCGAGCCGAGTGGTGGCGGCGTGGAACGAAGGTGACACCAACCCGCTGATCCGATCCTTCATCGAGATCGCGACAGCCGCCTACCGTCACTGAGCGCCGGCAACCGGTGCTGCTGTATCAGCACGACGACGAGGACCACGTCCGTCGCCTGTTCAACGAACATGGATCGCTGCGGGAGCCCGTCACGCAGCACTACGTCAAGCAGCACCTCTTCCTCCTCGAACTCGACGCGGGCGGCACACTCGGCGAGGTGACGAGCCGCGCGATCACCGCGCTGCGGGAGCCAAGCCGCTGAATCGGCCGACTGTCCAGGGCCAGGGGCGTGCCACGCTTCCTCCCACAGCGCGACTTACCGGCGGCGGTGGCCGTTGGGTGCAGGGCGCGGCCCGAACCGCGGTGCGCGCACACCGAGCGCGCGGATCAGACGGCAGACACGGTGCCGGTGGCCGGCGTAGGGGGCGAGGAGTTCGAGCATCTCCTCGTCCGTGCCGCGGGCCTTCCCGGCGAGCGCCCAGACGACGGTGTTCGGCAGGTGCAGGTCGCCGACCGAGACCGCGTCCGGGTCGCCGTTGCAGCGCTGCAGCGTCTCGGCCGCCGTCCACGGCCCGATCCCGGGCACGTGCGTCAGCCGGGCCGCCGCCTCGGGGCCGGCCATCGCGGAGGCCTCCTCCAGGCGGGGCGCGAGCCGTACCGCGCGGAGGATCGTCTCGGCGCGCTTCGCATCCACCCCGGCCCGGTGCCACGTCCACGAGGGCACCAGCGCCCACTCCCTGGCCGAAGGCGGCACCATGAGGCCGAGCTCCGCGCCGGGCCCCGGCGCAGGAGTCCCGTAGCGCCGCAGCAGGGTCCTCCACCCACAGTGCGCCTCGGTCACGGTGACCTTCTGCTCCAGTACGGCCGGCACGAGCGCGTCCATCACCAGAGCCGTCGCGCCGAGCCGCAGCCCGGGGTTGCGTCGTTGGACGTCCCGCAGCTTCCCGGGCGGCAGCACCAGGCCGTCCGGCTGGTCGTTCGCGCCGAGCATCGCCGGCATCTGCTCCAGCAGCCAGTCCGCGCCCGGCCCCCACGCCGTCGCGGCGACGGCGCCGTCGGCCGGCCGCGCCATGATCCGTAGCGTGCCGAGCCCCGCCGGTGTGCGGGAGGCCCGCCACACGACGCCGGTCTCGACGCGGATCGTCGGATCGCCCGCCCCGCGGCGCAGCGGCGAGACGACCGCGGCCAGGTCGAGCGGGTACGGCGGGCACCAGGTGCGCGTTCGTGCTGCGCCGTCCATTGCTCTCACCGCCATGCCCGTGCCGTTTTCTCTCGCCGCGGTCCCGCGGCATCGGGGCACCTTACGCGACCAGCCTGACGGTGCTGGCCGGCCGCGGTCCAGGGCTGAGGGCTGCAGACCGGTGGGGGAGGGGTCAGCAGCATTCGGGGGCGTCGTCGATCATGCCCATGGCTGCGAACGCTTCCGCGCAACCGAGGAAGTGCGCCGCGTTGCCCATCGCCCCACTCCGGCCGGCCCCGCTTGCCGCGAGTTCGATCGCGGCCAGGCCGACCCGACCGATTGCGCCCCGGCCGAGCTCCTCGGGGCCGAGGCTGTACGGGCACGCAGCCGGTGGTGGACGGCGGTCGCCGGCGTGGGCCTGAAGCCCGGCCCTTGGCACGCGGAAGTCGGCGCACCCGGCCGCACTGCCCCCTCCACCGGGCTGCTCGCACGTTCCACCGGACGGAGGGTGCGCCAGGGGCGGTGCAGGGGCGAAGGCCTCACGTGCTGGACAGCCGATTCCGGAAGCCGAACAAAAACTCCCTTGACCAATGGTCAAGAAGTGTTGACCATTGAGGGCATGCCTACCGACGATCTTCCCGAGACGTTCCACGTCACCACTGACGAGCAGCTGCGCGCCGTCTCCAATCTGACGCGTCACCGGATCATGGCCGTGCTCCGCTTCGAGCCCGCGACGATCACGCAGATCGCCGAGCGAGTGGGTCTTGCGAAGGGGAGTTCCAGCTACCACGTACGACTGCTGGAGCGGGCCGGCCTGGTGAAGGTGGTGCGCACTCGGAAGGTCCGGGGGGTCACCGAGCGGTACTACGCAATGGCCGCGCGGGCGATCGTGCTGCCGGACCCGGGCGAGGGAGGCCCGGACGTGCTGATGCGGCATGCGGTGGCGGACCTGGAGGCGGCGCCGGCGGATGCCGAGCGGCATGTGCGGATGGCGCACCTGCGGCTCACCGATGAGCAGTTCGCGGAGTTGGGGGCGCGGCTGCAGGCACTGGCGGACGAGTACCGGGAGCTGTCCGATCCGTCGCTGCCGGATGCGTCACTCGTCTTCGCACTGTTCCACCCGGCATCGCGCCAGCAGGCCGAAGGGGACGCCAAGTGACCTCGGACATCCGGAAGCTGCCGACCGGGTTCGGACGGCTGTGGACCGCGCAGACGGTGTCCTCGCTCGGTGACGGGGTGTCGCATGCCGCGCTGCCGCTGCTCGCGTTGACGTTGACGCGGGATCCGACGGCGCTCGCCGTCGTCACGGCCGCCGGAACGCTGCCGTGGCTGCTCTTCGGGGTGCTCGGCGGTGCGCTGGTGGACCGCTGGGACCGCCGGCGCACGATGTGGGTCACGGACGCGGCGCGTGCGGTGCTGCTCGCGATACCGGCAGCCGCGGCCGCGCTCGACGTGCTGAGCATTCCACTGCTCGCGGCCGTCGCCTTCCTGCTCGGCCTCGGCGGACTCTTCTTCGACACGGCCGCCACGGCCTATCTGCCGGATCTGCTCGGCCGCGACCCCGCGCTCCTGGAGCGCGCCAACTCCCGCCTGCGCGGCACCCAGACCGCCGCGTCCGGCTTCGCCGGGCCGCCCGCGGGCAGTGCCCTGCTCGCGCTCGGGCGGGCGGTTCCGCTGCTCGCCGACGCGGTCTCGTTCGCGCTCTCCGCACTGCTCGTACGGTCGCTGCCTGCCGCACCCCGGCCCGTACCGCAGGCCCGCGAGTCACTGCTGCGGCAGGCGCGGGCCGGCGCCTCGTACGTCTTCCGGGATCAGTTGCTGCTCGGGCTCGCGCTCCGTCCGGCGGTCGGGAACATCGCCTTCCTCGCCGTGGAGACCGTCCTCGCCCTCTTCGCGCACGACCGCCTCGGCATCGGCACCTACGGCTTCGGTCTGCTCCTCACGGCGGAGGCCACCGGCGGTCTGCTCGGCGCGGGCATCGCCTCCTTCCTCGGCCGACGACTCGGCACCGGTGCCGCGCTGACCTGCACGGCCGCAGTCGAAGGACTCGCCGTCCTGGGCCTTGCCGCCGCCCCGAACCCGTACGTCGCCGGCCTCGCACTCGCCGTCTGCGGAGCGGGCATGGGCGCCACGATGGTGCTCGGCCCCTCCCTCCGACAGGCGATCGTCCCCGCCCACCTGATGGGCCGGGTCGCCTCCACCTCCCGCATGCTCGCCATGTGCGCCGCCCCGTTCGGCGCCTTCCTCGGCGGCTGGCTGGCCACCACCTACGACGTACGCACCCCGCTCTACGCCGCCGCCGGCCTCCTCCTCACCATGACCACCGTCACCGCGACCATGACCAGCAACCGCCGGGTCGAGACGGCGCTGCGTGCCGCCGCCCCGGCCGATGACCCGGATCACACGGAATCCCGGGATCCCGTTCAGGAGCCTGCCGTATAGGGCTCCGCGGGGTCGTTGAGCCGGCGCACGGCAGGCCCAGCCCGGCGTTCCTCGCCTCGGCCCAGGAACGTCGGGTCGGCCCAGGAACGTCGGGCGCCCGGCCTCCACGGGAGGCAATGAGTGGCCCCGCGGGCCGGGTGCGCCGCCGCCGATCCTCGTCGTCCTCGACAGCCTCCGGGTCCGGAAGGGGTGCAGGCCCAGGAAGTCGATGTGCCGCTCCTTGAGCGGGAGAGGCGGCGGGCCACGTCCTTGTCCCTGATGTCCTGACCCTCGATGCGGAGCTGGGCGACGGCGGCATCCAGGCAGCGGGTGTTCCGCAGACGGTGGCGGCGTGCCGGCATGCCGGGGACCGTGCCCACCGCTTCGCGCTTTCAGGCGGCAGGGCACCCGTCCGGAGCACCGGGCGGCCGACGGGGGGCACGTGCCGGCCCGCCGCCCCCGACCGACACCGGCGGCGGCCGCCCAGCAGTCCAACAGTCCAGCAGGCCCTGGCCCTCTGTCGAAGCGACCGACACGAAACTAACGTGGTGTCATGACGGATACCGTGGACGGCTTCCAAGCCCTCATCGACAACTCGGTCCCCGGACAAGCGGATCTGGTGATCGAGCCGGGAACGGCGACCCGCCGCGCCGCGCTGCACGAGGCGGTTTCCTCGGTGACGGTGGTGCCGTTCGCCTTCGCCTTCGGTCTCCTCGCCGCCGTCCCGGTAGCGGTGGTCATGCTGTTCGCCGGAACGGGATGGCGCCCAGTGTGGCCGACGGCCCTCGCGATCGGCGGCAGCACGGCGGCCCTGGTATGGGCGGCCTCTGCCGTACGCGCCTTCACCTGCGTGCGGCGGGTGCGGTTCGCGCCGGTACCCGGGCCGACCTCGGTCACCGTCGTGAAGGGTTCCGGGCGCGCCGTGCCGCAGCCGATCAGCCGGGTGCGCCGGGTCCGGATCGACCACACCGTGGAAGAGCCCTATCCGGGCGACGCCCGCCCGCCCACCGTCACCGCGTCTCTGGCCGTCGTGATGACGAACGGGGTGACCTTCACGTGCTCCCTGCCGTCGGCAACCGACACCGGGCAACTGCACCGCACATTGACGGAAGCCCTGGCGCCCGCCGTCCCGGTCGACCTGTACGCCCGGCGCAGCACCCGGGCCGAACCTCCTGCAGCTCCTGAGGACCGCTCGCGCGCCTCCTGGTGGGGCGCCCTGGGCCACGGCGGTTCGACGGGCGGCGGAGGCGGGTGCTGACACGGTTCAGGAGTCCGGCAGGCCGCCGTCCGGCGGAGGCCGTGCCCGGCCGGGCGATCACTGCACTCGGTGAGCGCAACTGCTGATCGTGGCCGACCGCTCGCGGGAGGAGCGCACATCACCCGTCCGGGACGGTGCCATCTGCACGCCCCCGGCAGGATCTACCGGCGGCGGTGGTCGGTGGGTGCGTGCCGGTACGGCGCGAGCCTGCCGGACGCGCTCGCGCTGACGGACCGCGGCACAGCCGCCGACGCGGTGCGCTTCGCGAACGTGTGCACCGCCGCCGCTGGCAACCGGCCGATCTTCGGCGCTGACCTCGATGTCCCGGCACCGGCACCGGCCCTGCCCGCTGGCCCGGGTCGGCCGCGTGGCAGCGGAGCGGGGAGCGGGAGCCTCGGGCCCCGGCCCGCGGCGGCGCGTTCGTTGACGAGTCCGCGTCCCGCGTCACCCTGCTCGCCCGTTACAAGACGGGCTGGGCCGAACCGCATCGGTACGGACTGGTCCGTGCAGCGGAGCCTTCATCGCACGCCAGGGCGACCGCGCAGCCCGAGCGGCGCAGTCCGCCCCGCACCACCAGCAGTCGTTGCGCGACTCTGGTCTTCCAGGGGCTGGCTGCGGACCCCCGAGCGCGGCCAGCCCCTGGCCGCCGCCGCATGGGTCCACGCAGAGGACCCGCCCGGGGAGGTGTGCGTCTCGGCCCGGGCGGCCTGGAGAAAGGCCAGTGGGCAACAAGATCGACGGTTCCCTGCGGTCCCGGACCGAACGGCCTGCGGTAGTGCCCGTGCCCGTCCGGCCTCGGGGCTCGTTGTCTTCATCGAGCACCGTCGATGCGGTGCGGACGGTCCCCACCCGCTGACTCCCCCGACAGCCGGTGGCGGGCGGATCGACGCGGTGGCCGGTCCCACAGCCGGCCACCGCGCTTCCCCCGGCTCCGCAGGCCCGCTGCAGCGGGCCGGTTCCGGCCGGACACGGCGTCGGCGGACTGCCGAGTGTCGCACCGGGACGCGAGCAGCGGTGGGTGGTCCTGCAGCTGACAACCCACCAGCGGTCCGACAGGTTGGGAGAGTAGGAAGCCCACCGCGCCGATCAACCCCCGCGAGCTGCCGAATCAGGGCCCGCCCAAACCGCCGGACAAAGGCAAGGAACCGTACGGCATGCACCACCCACAGCGCGAATCAACCCCGCGCGACCTGCACCGATCCCCACCGGGCGGGGCACCGCGCCACCGTTCGTCGGACTATTGCGGGCCTCCCCGAACACCCCGCACCAGCGTCGTAAGCTCCCGGCCGTGCCCTCCCTTGCCGCGGACCCCCGCCACACCCACCTGCTCACCGTCCTGCCCCCTCTGCTCACCCGCTCCTGCCCGCCGCGAGCCGGCGGCTACGGCGGAGCATGGGAGATCCGCCTGACCCACGCCGAGGCCGAGGAGGTCGGCGGGTTGGACCTGCTGCGCTCCGCGATGCGGGCCGCCGCCCGTTCGCTCGGCTGGCGCTTCGAGACCTACGGCATGGCGACGCACGACGGTGTCATCGTGGGGATCGTCGATCGCCGGCCGGTGCCGCAGGAGTTCACCGGTGAGGTCGAGCGGGTCTGGCTGCCCCGGATGCGGACCGCGGTCGAGACGGTCGAGCAGCACCGGGCCGACGCCAGCCAGCGGGTGGCGTCCGGGTCGGTGTCCGCGGCCACCCGGGAGTTCAGGGCCGCCCTCACCGGCCGGTAGGTCCGCGAACTTCCTGATCAGATTCAGGCGGCAGGTTGGTCCTGAACGGTCGCGGAAGGGCGGGCCGTGCGCTTGCCGTACTGACGGAAGGTCATACTTGCGGGCGTGAGTGATGATCGCCGCCAGCTGGGCCTGCCCGAGTTCTCCGCACCCGCCACCGACCGTCCGGCCGCCGCTGGCCGACGGACTCTGCCGCCGGTCGGCCGGGCCCTGTTCCTGCCGCCACCGGCGACCGAGCCGCCCGCCCCGGCTCCCGCACGCCGGCCCCTGGCCGACGGCGGACTGACGTTCTCCAACGGCGGCTGACTGACTGCCGGCCCGGCGCCGGCGGCAGCCGCCGTACACTCCGTGACCATGATCGAACTGTGGCCCGTGGTGCCGGACGACGAGCGCTGGCAGTGGACCCTGGAGCCGTTCGCGGGGGTGGGGCCGTTGCGCTTCGGCATGAGCCCCGGCGAGACGGTGGAGGCGATGAAGAACATCACTGCCGACGCCGAGCCGCACCGGCACTACCACCCCGCGCCGTGGAGCGTTCGCGGGAGCGAGGACGGCCGATACCTCGACTTCGGCCTGCGCCTGTACTACTGGCAGGAACAGCTCGCCGCGGTCATCGTCGACGCCCTGTGCGGGCCACAGGTCTACGCGGACGGCGCGGCCCTGGTGGCCCGGGTGCCGTCGACGCTGGAGCGGTGGATGCTCGACCGGGCCCCGGCCCACGAGCCGGACGGCACGGTCACCTACATGGGCGGGGGCCTGGCCTGCTCGGAGTCCCTCGGCGTGGTGATCAACGTGCAGCGGGCCGGCGACCACCTGCTCACCCGGCCGATGCTCCTCAGCACCGAAGCGTTCGACGGCGGCTCCTACTTCCTCCCCGAGGACACCTGGGAAATCCAAAGGTAGTCGCACACGGCACGATCGGGCGATCAACATCCCACCCACGAAACCCGCACACCACCCATGCGTTGGCAGAGCGACCCACACGCCCAACGACCACTGCGCGCCTCCGCCCTCGCCGCCGCAGCCGCCCTGCTGCTCGCCGTCCCCGCCCACGCCACCAGCCGTTCCGCCGCCGCTGCGCCGCATCGGGCGGCCGGAGAGACGGTCACGACGACGTTGTACGAGGCGATCGACGTGCTGCCGGTGGCCGACGAGGACCGCACCGGCTATGTGCGCACCGCCTTCCGACACCGGATCGATGCCGACAAGGACGGCTGCGACACCCGCAAGGAAGTGCTGGTCGCCGAGGCCACCGAGGCACCGGCCGTCGGCCCGAAGTGAGCAGGTCGGACGAAGACGGATCCC
This sequence comes from Kitasatospora sp. NPDC051914, assembly GCF_040680995.1. Classification (NCBI taxonomy): domain Bacteria; kingdom Bacillati; phylum Actinomycetota; class Actinomycetes; order Kitasatosporales; family Streptomycetaceae; genus Kitasatospora; species Kitasatospora sp. NPDC051914. Next base: position 115,541 of record NZ_JBFAXX010000010.1, on the reverse strand, counting down.
GTGCGGCGCGCCGCCCGGCAGGGCACCCGGGTGCCCAACGCCTCTGCCCTGCTGCTCGGGGATCCGATTCCCGTCGAGGCGGGGGTGGGCCACCCGATCGGACCACACGGCGGGCTCGGCCCGAGCGCGTTCTACTGCACGATGCCGCTGGTGCTCGCCGGCTTCCTCGCCGGCAACGCCATCGGCAACGGGAGTCGACGTCGCGCTCGGCTGCACCGACAACGAACCGGGCCCCTGGCCCACCCGGCGGCGTGCCGTCCCGATCACCCGGCGCCGGGCCCGGGTGGTCAAGTCGGTGATGACCACCGGGATCTCGCTGGTCACGTCGGCCGCCGTCGTGCCGGCCACGATCGGAATCCTGGGCATGGATGCGGGTCACCTGCCGTCGCTGTTCCTCTTCTCGTTCTGCGCGATCACGGCGGTGGGCCTGGGCGTGCAGGCGATCAATGCCGTCTTCGGCGGGGTGGGGCGGCTGATCGGTGTGTTCGTGTTCATCGTGCCGGCGCTGCCGTCCTCGGGCGCCACCGTCCCGCTGCAGGCCCTGCCGTCGTTCTGCCGGTTCCTGGCGCACTTCGAGCCGATGCGGCAGCTCAGCGACGGGGTGCGGAGACCGGCGCCCAGCGGGCCGTGGAAGCCGGCGACCCAGGAGTCCTGGGTGACCCGGCGTGGCTGTGGGCGGCGGCCGGGGACCGGAAGGGTGCGGAGGGCTGCGCGCAGCGGAGGTGACGGCGCCGCACCCGCCGCGCCGCACCCGCCGCCTCGCGCGAGTCCCCGGGCCGGTCGCCGGCCCACGGCAGACCGGGTCCGTTCGCCGAGCCGGGTTGCGGCGGTACCGGGGCGGACCGCAGATTTGGGCAGGGGGTCGAGTCGCCGGAGGGAAGGCCCCGTGAGTTCGCAGCCGCCGTCAGGACCGTCCGAGCCGTCAGGCCCGCCCACCGGGCCGCTGTCGGGTCCCGGGGAGGGCGGGCCGCCGCCGTCCGGGCCCAGGCCGCCGTCCGGACCGGGCTCGTACCCGCCCGGGCCGCCGGAGCCGCCGACCATCGGGGGCGGCCCGCCTCCCGGGCCGCCCGAGGAGCCGCCGCGGACGGCGGTCGGCGGCTCCGACGGCGAGCCGGGTCCGCCCTGGTGGCGAAAGCCCCGCTACATCGCCCTGCTGGCCGGGCTCGCGGTGGCGGCCATCGCCATCGGCGTCGCGCTCGCCACCCAGGGTTCGGACGGCAACGTGGAGGTGCCGCCGGCGGCCTCGTCCTCGCCGGCCTCCCCCACGGAGTCCGAGACCCCGCCGACCCCGACGCCGACCCCGAGGCCCACCGGCTACACGACCCCGGCTCCGAGGCCCACGGGCCACACGACCCCGACGCCCGCGCCCACCCGCTCCCCCTCGCCGAGGACCTCCCAGGCGACCCCGAGGCCCACCTCGCCGTCGCCCCGGGTGACCACATCGAATCCCGGCGCCACGCCGAGTTACTGAGAGTGCTGTCCTCGGGGGCGCGTGCGACACCCCGGCCGCCACGGCTGGGGGAACCGCGCGGGGCGAGGCGGCCGGCGCGGCGCCCCTGCCTTCCGGTGCGCGCAGTACCCTCGCCTGCGGCGGATTTGACCTGGTGGCGTTGGCGCCCTCGTTCCAGCCGGCCGCGCGGGTGGGCTCGGGCGCTGCGGCGGCACCGGTCCCGCCTGGGGGAACGCGCGGGACCGGCGCCGGTCTCACCCGGCCGTGCTCGGCGAGCCGGGAGCCGGGGTGGCCCGCCCTGCGTGGCGGGCGGCTCTCGCAAGGCGTTGCCGGGACGCAGCGGGGTTGAGGGGCACATCCGGTCCAGGACACCGGGGTTCGGGGCCCGCGGGTTCGGTGCGGAGAAAAGTGGCTGTACCTGCGTGCGGGCCTGCCCGGTAATGAGGTGATCCCTGCGATGTGGACACACCTGACAATGGATCTTGGTGATCTCCGGCGGGACTTCACCGCCGCCGACCTGGACGAACGCCGGTGCGGCGGCATCGCGTACATCCAGGTCGGCGCGGTCCGGCTCCGCCTGGCCTGCGTGATGGACATCCGCTCGCGCAGGGTGGTCGGCCGGTCGACGGCCACCCGCACGCGAGCTTCGCCGGCCATCGACGCCCTCAAGGCCGCGGTCGCCGCCCGTGGCGGGAACGTCACCGGGGTGATCTTCCACTCGGACCGCGGGGCCGGCCCGAGTTCAACCGGTGGTTGGGGCCTGTCCAGCCGACGGCGGACCTTCCGGGAACAGGTCCCGGGTTGCTGGAACGCCTCCAGCGCCTCACCCCACCTCCGAGCGCCACGCCACCTCATGACCGTCGGCCGCCACCGCACCGAAATGATCATCAGCCTCGCCGTCCGGGACCGGACCACCGGCACTGCAAGCCTGCCCGCGGCCCTGAACACCGGGCCGCCACCCGGCTCCGCCACACCCTCGATCGGGCCGACCGCCAACACCCCCGGCCGGAGCCACCTGTCCAGTTGCGGTGATGCAACCGCCGTAGTGATGACTGGCCGTCAGATGTCGCGTCGGCCTGCGCTGCCTGCGCAAATCCGGGCGGGGAGTGACGCGGGCATGGCGGCATCGGTCACTCGTACGGGTGCTAGTCACTGCCCGGCTGCGTCTGGAACCGTTTCGGGGCGTAATCGGTTCGTGATGTCGACGGTAATTGCCGTCGATGTTGCGGTCGTTGCCAATGTTGCCGAGGTGTCGACCGATGGGCACGTGACGAGCGCATGTCGGTATCGGTCGGCCGGATGCCCGATCGTCACCGACGGTCGTTTCGGTGCGCGCTTCGGGCTCAATCGGCTTGGGCTGCTGCGGAATTGTGCGAGGAATGCCGCCCGGGCCCTCGCGAACGTCGTCGTCCTGCGAACTCGAGGAGGAATTCATGACGGTCTCCATACGCTGCCGCGGCAGTTCGTCCAGCCGGCCGCGCAGCCGTATGCAGTCTTGCCGCCCCACCCGTTCCGGTCGCTGTCCTCGGCCCGCCGACTGCCTCGTCATTCGCCCCCGGGCCGGTGCCGCCTTGGAGGACCTGCCCGGTTCGCTGCGCGAACGGCTGTAGCCCGCGGACTTCGCCCAGCCCTGTCCGGGCGCTCGGGGACGGGAAGCCCGCACCCGGCCGCAGGGCCGGAGCCGCCGCCGACAGACCGGAGCACCCGGGACGGCATGCCGCCGGCGACGCGGAAACACCGGTACCGGTGTGCCGCCTCGGCGCTCTGCGCCCTGACGAGCCGTTCACACCGCGCCACCACGTCCGCAGCGGCGAGCGAGTCGACCCTTGTCCCGGAACCCGAGCGCCAGGCGGGAGGTGCGATCCGCGGCGCCCGTGCCCGCGCCTTCTTCGCCTGCTCCTCCACGCCTTCGCCCCCATGCCGGCGCCTTCCGCCGGCGCCCCGGGGCCGGCGAAGCCGCGGTCGTCCCCGGGAGGCAGGTCACTCACCCCATGTGCGATTTCGTGAGGAGGTACCCGATGGAGACGTTGTTCTCCGGTGGTGCGGGCAGGCCGCCCGACGGGCTTGTGGACACAGTGTTCCCGGGGCTGGCCGTGCTGGTCATCGAGGATGTGATGGACGAGGGGGACCGGATCCGGGTACGTGCTCGGACTCCCGACGACCGAGTGGCCTGCCCCAGTTGCGGGACCCCGAGTGGCCGCGTGCACGGCTTTCACGAGCGCACGCTGACGGCCCTGCCGGTCGACGCACGGCAAGTCGTCGTGGTGGTCCGGGTGCGGCGGCTGGTGTGCCCGGTACTGGGCTGCGCCAGGCAGACCTTCCGTGAGCAGCTCCCGGGCGTCCTGGAGCGCTACCAGCGCCGCATGCCGCGCCTGGCCGCCCGGACGGGCACTGCGGCCTGCGAGTAGCCGGACAGGCCGGCGGGCGCGCGCATCCCCGGACGCACCGCTCTCCGCGTACTCGCGCGCCGGCCTCCGCCGCCCTCGCAGGTCTGCCCCGTGGGCGACTTTGCAGGGCCGAGCTTCTCGCCGCTATCTCGCGCCCAGTACTACAGCCGGTGTTCCTGCGGTGAGTGAGTGCGTTGGCGGGTTCGGTGGTGGCTGGCGCGTGCCCGGCCTCCTTCGCGAAGAAGACCGTGGCCCTACCGGGATCTTGTTCACCCTCTTCACCTCGGCCGGCTCCCGGTGGATCCGCCGCAGTTCCTCGCGTTCGTCGCCGGTCAGCGCACCCGCAGGCCCCGGGCCCGGTCGATCCTCGCCTGCTTGACCCGCGTCCGCAGGCCCTCGGCGCTCACTCCGGGCTCCCGCGTGACCTCGGCCGCAGGTTCTCCCACGAGGCCGGGCGTGCGAACGCGTCGTTCAGCGACGAGTAAAGCTCCTCCGACTCCCCGTCCGGGGAAGGGATCTCGGCCTCGGCCAACCCGCCCCGAATCGCCCCGACGGGTGGCAGTCTCAGTCCCGCGGCTGGAGCAGCGAGCCACCCGACATCACGTCACGCGGACAACCGGTTGTAGTGCCAGGACCCGCGACTGAAATGATCAATTGACAGATGTGTGTCGGCATCGACTTCCCGCCGTTAAATCGCCGTATCCCGTTGGGGCGGCAACACGATCTGTCACCACCGAAATAGGAGTGGGGACGTTCTTCCTGTCGACTTGTGAAGTCCAGCGTGTCGTCCTCAAAGGCTCTGAATTCCTCTGATTGACTCGCCTCCCGTGCGGAACTCGAGAGGTTCGGATTGTGATTGCATCCTTGTCCCTGATCTTTGTCTCGGCATTTTTCTTTGCCATGGCCATGGGAACTCTCTGGTGGATGATGCACGCCTGGCGGACCCCGGAGAACCTGGCGGAGACCCGTTTCGCGGAGCCGGACGGGAAGCACGGCCTGTCCTTCTCGCTGCTGCTGCCGGCCCGGCACGAGCAGGAGGTGCTCGCGCACACGGTCGCCCGCGTGCTGGAGTCCAGGCACGGCGACTACGAGGTCCTGGTGATCGTCGGCCACGACGATCCGGACACCGGCGCCGTGGCGGAGGAGCTGGCGGCCCGTCACCCGGACCGGGTCCGGGTGGTGGTCGACACGCACGAGGTCAAGAACAAGCCGAAGGCGCTGAACACGGCACTGCCGCACTGCCGAGGCGAGGTCGTGGGCGTGTTCGACGCCGAGGACCAGGTGCACCCGGACCTGCTCGGCCATGTGGACTACGCCTTCCGCTCGACCGGCGCGACGGTGGTGCAGGGCGGTGTGCAGCTGATCAACTTCAACTCCAGCTGGTACAGCCTGCGCAACTGCATGGAGTACTTCTTCTGGTTCCGCAGTCGGCTCCACCTGCACGCGAGGCGCGGGTTCATCCCGCTCGGCGGCAACACCGTCTTCGTCCGGACCCAGGTGCTGCGCACCGTCGGCGGCTGGGACCAGGAGTGCCTGGCGGAGGACTGCGACCTGGGAGTCCGCTTGTCCAGCGCGGGCGCCCGGGTGGTCGTCGCCTACGACGCCGACATGGTCACCCGCGAGGAGACGCCGGACTCCCTCTACGGCCTGCTCAAGCAGCGCACCCGATGGAACCAGGGCTTCCTGCAGGTCTACCGCAAGCGCGAGTGGACCCACCTGCCCGCGCTGAACCAGCGGCTGCTGGCCCGGTGGACCCTGATCACCCCGTTCCTCCAGGCCGTCGCCGGGCTGTTGATCCCGATCGGGATCGCCTTCGCCCTCCTCACCGATGTCCCGGTCGGCGTGGCCATATTCACCTTCGTGCCCGTCCTTCCCGCCCTGGCGACCTTCGTCTTCGAGGCGGTCGGACTGCACGACTTCGGGGTCCAGTACGGGTTCCGGATCCGGCCCTGGCACTACGTCAAGCTTGTTGCCGGCGGCCCGTTCTACCAGGTCGTCCTCTCCGCGGCGGCCATTCGCGCGGTCTGGCGGGAAGCACGCGGACAGCACGGATGGGAGTTGACCCGCCACGTGGGTGCACACCTGACCAGATAATCCGGGCCATTTCCGCCCGGCCGCGCGACGGGCTCTTGCTTCCGGGAAACCGATCGAATTCCTCGGGAATTCCCAGGGGCCGGAGAGCCGGCCCGGCGTGCCGGGAAATCATCCCTATTCGTGAATGCGCGACAGATTCCTACAGAATTCGGAGTGGGGGAATGACACGTGACCGCCGTTCTTGACGTATCGATCCGGACCGAGGAGCCCGCAGGGCCGCCGAGGCCGCGCCGTCCCGGCCGCAGACGCGCCTGGCTCGGACCGGCCGCCGTGCTCCTCCCCACTGCGGCCGTCCTCGCGGTCCAGGCGTGCAACATCAGCGGCTGGCCCGCCGCCAACGACGACGAGGGCACGTACCTGGCCCAGGCCTGGGCCGTTCAGCAGGGGCAGGGGCTCGCGCACTACACCTACTGGTACGACCATCCGCCGCTCGGCTGGCTCCAGATCGCCCTGCTGTCCTGGCTGCCCGGGAAGTTCGTCTCCTCGGAGCACCTGCTCACCACCTCGCTGCGGGTGGTGATGCTGCCGGTGACGGCCGTCAGCTGCCTGCTCCTGTACCTGTTGGTGCGGCGGCTCGACCTGCGGCGTCGGACCGGCTCGCTCGCGGTGCTGCTGTTCGGGCTCTCACCGCTCTCGGTGAGCCTGCAGCGGGAGGTGCTGCTCGACAACTTCGCCGTGATGTGGATCCTCGCCGCCATGGTGCTGTGTGCCTCACCGCGCCGGGACCTGTGGCACCACACCGCCGCCGGCATCGCCGCCGGGCTGGCCGTCCTGTCCAAGGAGACCATCGCGGTCGTGCTGCCCGCCCTGATACTGCTGTTGTGGCAGCGCAGCCACCGGAGCACCCGCAAGTTCTCGCTGGCCGGCGTGGTCAGCGGGTTCACCCTGACCGTCACTCTGTACCCGCTCTATGCGCTGCTCAAGAGCGAGTTGCTGGCCGGCCGCGGACATGTCTCCCTGTTCGGCGGCCTCGCGTTCCAGATGACCCGCCCGGGTTCCGGCTCGCTGCTGTCGCCGGGGTCGGCGTCCCGCCAGATCTTCGACTCCTGGCTCTACTACGACCGGGTGCTGCTGCTCGGAGGGCTGGGTGCAGCGCTGTTGCTGCTCTTCCGCCGCCCGCTGAGACCGATCGCCCTGGCCGTCGTCCTGCTGGCGCTGACCGCGATCCGTCCCGGCTACCTGCCCGCCATGTTCGTCGTCCAGGCGCTGCCCTTCCTCGCCCTGGCGCTGGCCGCGCTGACCGAGCGCGCGGTGCTGCTCGTCCACCGGGCGTCGCGGAGTCTGCCCCCCGCCCGACGGCGGCCGCTGCGCTGGGCGGCCGTCGCCCTGACCGCGCTGCTCGCGTCCGGCGTCGTCGTGCCTCGCTGGTACGCCGGGAACCGTACGGCCGTCAGCGTCGACGCCAACGCCGGGTACGACCGGGCCGCGCAGTGGCTGCGGACCAACCTCGGCGACCCGGGCCGGGCCCGGGTCGCCGTGGACGACGTGCTCTGGCTGGACCTGGTGCGCGCCGGGCTGCGCCCCGGCACCGGCGCGATCTGGTTCTACAAAGCCGACCTGGACCCCGCGGTGGCCCGGCTGCTGCCGCACGGCTGGCAGGACCTCGACTACATCGTCTCCACCCCCACTGTCCGGCAGCCGTCCAACAGCCGACTCACCACCGTCCGGGAGGCCCTCGAACACTCCATTGTGGTCGCCTCCTTCGGCACCGGCACAGGCCTGATCGAAATCCGGCGCATCGTCGCCCCGCACACCGAGGAGCGGCCATGAGCAGCACCATCCCCTCGACCGGCGTCGCCCCGTACACCGTCGTCATCCCGACCTACAACGAGTCGGACAACATCGCCGAGCTGTTGGCCCGGCTGGCCGAGGCCCTACCGGCACCGCCCGGGTGTCCCGCACCGCGGCTGCTGTTCGTCGACGACAGCACCGACCACACGCCCGCGGTGATCCGTGAGGCCGCGCGGGACTGCCCGCTGCAGGTCACCCTGCTGCATCGGGACGAACCCGTCGGCGGCCTGGGCGGTGCGATCACCGAGGGGCTGTGTGCCGCCGAGGGCGAGTGGGCCGTGGTGATGGACGCCGATCTCCAGCACCCGCCGCAGCTGGTGCCGGAACTCGTCACGGTGGGCCGGTGCGCCGGGGCCGACCTGGTGGTGGCCACCCGCTACGCGTCGGGCGGCAGCCGGGACGGCCTGGCCGGTGGCTACCGGCGTGCCGTCTCGGGCTGCTCGACGCTGATCACCAAGCTGCTGTTCGCCCGTGAACTGCGCCGGATCAGCGACCCGATGAGCGGCTTCTTCGCGCTCCGCCTCAACACGGTGGACCTGTCCGGGCTTCGCCCGCTCGGCTACAAGATCCTGCTGGAGCTGGCGGTGCGCGGAAGGCCGCGCCGGGTGGCCGAGGTCCCCTACCGCTTCGGGACCCGCTTCGCCGGGAAGTCCAAGTCGGGCCTGCGCGAGGGCCTGCGCTTCCTGCGGCACCTGGCCGGGCTCCGGCTGTCCACCCCGCTGGGCCGGGCCGCGGCGTTCGCACTGATCGGGCTCACCGGGATCCTCCCCAACCTGCTCACGCTCGACCTGCTGACGCACCGGCTCGGCCTGCACTACCTGCCGGCCGCGGTACTGGCCAATCAGGTCGGCATCGCCTGGAACCTCGCCCTGTTGGAGTGGACCGTCTTCCGCCATCGCAGGCACCGGCACTGGGCCGACCGGGTCCTGCGCTTCTCCGGCGTCTCCAACCTGGACCTGCTGCTGCGGATCCCGCTGATGGCGTTGCTGGTCAGCGGCCTGGGCCTGGGCACGGGCCTGGCCACGGTGCTCGGCCTGGGCGCGTCCGCCGCACTGCGCTTCCTCGTCGCCGAGCGGGCCGTCTACCTGCCCGCCCCGCTGCGCGGCGGCGCTCGTGGCCGCGCCGCACGAGCGGCCGGAGCGCTGCGAGCACCGAATCCACCCACTGCACCCTGAGGTGTGTGCGCCCATGCTGATGAACGCGTTCCGCCGACGTACCGTCCTCCTCCTCGGCTCGCTGGCCCTCCTCGCCCCCCAGTCGGCCACCGGCCAGGCCTGGGCCGGAGCGAACCTGATCGTCAACCCGGGCTTCGAGGCCCTCGACTCCACCGGCTGGCCGACCTGTTGGGAACAGGCGGGCTGGGGCAACGGCACCGCGTCCTACCAGGTGGTCACCGGTGCGCACGGCGGATCCAACGCCGTGCAGGTCACCGTGGCCGGGGTCACCACCGGGGACCGCAAGACCATGATGCTCGAAAACACTTCCTGCGCCCCGGCGGTGACACCAGGGCACCAGTACGACCTCGGCCTCTGGTACCGGACGACCACGCCGAACACCGTGGTCACCGCCTTCCGGCACGACACCGCCCTGGGCTGGCAGTACTGGACCGACCTGCGGAGCCTTCCCGTCACCGACGCCTGGACCCAAACGAGCGTGCGCACCCCGCAGATCCCCCCGGACACGGACCAGATCACCTGGGGCGTCACCGTGTACGGCGACGGCACGCTGACCACGGACGACTACACCATGGAGGACGCCACCGTCCCCTCCGGCGGAGGCACCTGCACCGCGGGCGACGCCTGCACCAAGGGCGCCTGGCAGGTCCAGCCGATCGACAACCCGGTGCGCAGCATGCACGCCGTCGTCCTGCACAACGGCAAGGTGCTGCTGATGGCCGGCTCCGGCAACGACCCGAACCAGTTCGCGGCCGGTACCTTCACCTCGGCCGTCTACGACCCCCAGACCGGCTCCTTCACCACCGTCCCGACACCGGTCGACATGTTCTGCTCCGGGCACGTGATGCTCGCGGACGGCCGCATCCTGATCATGGGCGGCAACAAGGCCTACCCCGACGCCACCCACGGCTACGAGGGGCTGAAGAGTTCCTACCTCTTCGACCCGACCACCGGGAGCTACGTCCAGACCAACGACGCGAACGACGGGCACTGGTACCCCTCGATGACCGAGATGGGCAACGGGGACGTCATCGCCTTCGGCGGACTGCGCGAGGACTCCACCGGCAGTGTCACCCAGGAGCTCTTCTCCGCGAGCACCAACCAGTGGAAGCCGACCTGGCAGGTCAACCAGACCTGGTCGTACTTCGGCCTCTACCCCTCGATGATCCTCATGGAGGACGGGCGGCTCTTCTACAGCGGCAGCCATGTCTTCGGCAACGGCACGCCCGGGACCGGGGCGGCCATCTACGACTACAACGCGAACACCCTCACCGACGTCCCCGGCCTGCAGAACAAGGACCAGCGGGACCAGTCGATGAGCGTGCTGCTGCCCCCGGCGCAGGACCAGCGGGTGCTGACCATCGGCGGCGGCAACGTCGTCACCAACCCCGACGCCAACCGCCTCACCGACCTGATCGACCTCAAGGCCGCCAACCCCGCGTACACGCCCGGCCCGCTGCTGCCCCAGGGCACGCTGACCGGTGGCGTACCGGAGACCGGCGCCCAGGGCAAGATGTACGTCTCGGCGGTGCTGCTGCCGGACGGCAAGGTCTTCGAGACCGGCGGCGGGCTCCATGACCGGGCCGACCCGGTGTACGAGGCCTCGATGTTCGATCCCGCCACCAACACCTTCACCCCGGGCATGGCCGTCGACCCCCAGGCGCGCACCTACCACTCGTCGTCCTTCCTGCTGCCGGACGGCCGTGTGATGTCCGTCAGCGACAACCCCGCCGACGGCAGTTGGAACGCGCACGTCTCCATCTACTCGCCGCCCTACCTCTACCGCGGGGCCCGGCCGCAGATCACCTCGGTCGCCGGCGACCACTGGTCCTACGGATCCAGCCGGCGGATCACCACCGACACACCGATCGTCAAGGCCGAGCTGATCCGCCCGGAGGCCGTGACGCACTCCTCCGACCCCAACCAGCGCTTCGTGGACCTGCCGTTGACGGTCAACGCGGACGGCAGCACCGACCTGAACGTGACCACCAATCCGAACCTGGCACCCCCCGGCTACTACATGCTCTTCGTCGTCAACGCCGACGGAGTGCCGTCGGTGGCCAGTTGGGTGCACCTGATGTGAGCTGCAGTCAACCGGAGGAAGACCATGAGGAAGTCACTCCCGGCCCTGCTGGTCGCGGCCGCGATCGCGGCCACGGCCGCCGGGACCACCACGATCCTGCCGACGGCCTCGTCGACCGTCGCGCCGGCGCAGCGTCCGGCATCCCAGCAGACCCCGGCACCGCACATCCACGGCTTCGCCCGGGGCCTGAAGGCCTCGCCCGAGCAACTGCCCACCTCGGCCAGCCCGGTGCCGCAGGAGCCGGGCTCGGACGGCTGCGACCACGCGTACGGCACGGCCGGGCAGTGTGTGCCCTGGGTCTTCCCACCCGGGGTCGGGAGCACGACGCGGGCGCGCTGCGCCTGGCTGACGGCCCACGGCCTCGGGGAACTCCAGGTGCACGGCCGTGACCGGATGCACCTGGACCGCAACCGGGACGGCATCATCTGCGGACGCGACGACTGATGGATGAGGTCGGCCGCAGGATCGTGCCCTTCGGCACCGGGCATCCGAGGATCCCGGATCCACTGGACCATGACCGGCATCATGTTGCGCAGAGCCACCGGAGCCGGCCCCGTCACGACCTACCGGACCACTCCGGAAACGCCGGTGCCGGCAGAGAAATGAATCAGACGACCTCTCCGTTCACGTGTTCCCCGGACGTTCTGCTCTGCGGCGTGAAGAGGGCCGCCGGGTTTTCGGCGTGCGGTGTGGTGGCCGTCCGCGGGGAGGCTGCGGGCCGGGACGTTTCGGCCGGGGCGCCGTCTACATGCCGAGGCAAGAACGGCTGCCCGCCTGCGGGGCACCACCGCTGCTGTGAGTTCCTGTCGGCGCAGCCGGTTTCCCGGGTGCCCGATCGGCGTGGCCCCGTTGTCCCGCGCGGCCGACGGGACGACCACGAGCTTCGGCCGTGTCGGTGCACGTCGGGCGCGAGAACCGCGGAGCGTAGGTGCGGCGGTGGATGAGGGCTTCTTCGAACCGGGCGGCGTGTACTGGCACTACCGCGACGGGGCACCCGGCGAGCTCGACGTGTTCGTCGTTGCCCATGTCGGCCGGGCACCCGCCGGTTTCGAGGACCGTTCCGACACGGGCGAGGTCGCCTTCGGCTGGCGCCGCACCATCACCGGCCCCCACGGCGCAGGACAGCCGCTCGGCCCCTACCTCTGCCGGGACGCCGCCGGCTGGCAGCCCGTGCCCGACGAGGAACTCGGCCCGCTGCTCGGCGGCGGGATCCTTGACCGCACCTGGCCCGAACCCCACCGGCGAAGACCACTCCCACCCCGGTGAGCCGGCCGCCACACCCCCCGGGCGTCCTGGCCGACGACGGCGATGCCCGGGCCGTAGGCGGCGCGCAGTCGCGCGGCGACACCGGGCCTTCCGGCACCGCTCGGCCCACGCACCACCATCAACACCGTTACAAGCTGATCGTCATCGACGAGGTGGGCCACATCCCGTTCGACCAGGACGCGGCGAACCTGTTCCTCCAACTCATAACCTCGCGTTACGAGCAGGGCCCGGTGATGGTGACCTCGAACCCGCCCTTCGGCCGGCGGGGGAGAGACCTTCTCCGACGACGTGGTCGCGGCCGCGATTCTCGCTCAGGTCATGGGGCCGCGCTGCCGGTGCTGCGGTCGAGTTCCCGGAGCTCGGCGGCGGCCTCGGCGTGGCGGAGATGTCCTATCTCGCGGAGCCCGTCGTGGGCCGCGGTGAGGGCCTCGCGTGCCTCTTGATGCTGGGCCAGCCGACGCAGCACGCGTCCGAGGTCGAGCCTGGCCGGCTCCGCCCACGCGGGCATCCGTGCCTCGTCGAAGAAGGCCAGGGCCTCGCGGAGCGCGGCCTTGGCCGCGGTCCAGCGGCCGAGGGCCGCCAGGTCGTTGCCGATCTGGTGCTGGATGACGGCCCGGTACTGGGCGACCAGTTCGGGTGACTGCCCCGGCACGCCGGATCGGCAGATGGCCTCGGCGCGCCGGTGGACGAGCAGGGCTTCCTGGGGGCGGCCGGCCTGGCACAGGTTCAGGCCGAGGCTGTTCAGGATGGTGAGTTCGCCGAGTGCGGCCTGCGGGGAGGTCTGCCGGCCGAGGCAGGCGGCGGCCCGGCGGAGCCGGTCGATGGACTCCTCGAGCCGGCCGAGCCGGTGCAGCGCGCCCGCGCCGTAGCCGAGTGCCCAGCCCTGTTGGAGCTCGTCGCCGATCTCGAGGGCCACTGCCAGGGCGGCGTCGGCGGTCGCCAGTGCCGTCGCCCAGTCGTGGGTGCAGATGTTGCTCGCCCAGGCGAGGTAGTTGAGGTGGACGGCCTCCTCCTGCCGGCTGCCGAGGGCGCGGGCGGAGTCGGCGGAGCGCCGGTACACCTCCGCCCAGAGCTCCCACTCCTGGTAGAGGTCGGAGAACCAGTGCATGGCTTCGGCGGCGTCGACGACCTGGCGGTGGCGGCCGGCGCTCTGGGCATGGCGCAGCGCGGCCGTCCAGTCGGCCCGTTCGGCCTCGAGCCAGGCCCGGGCCTCCTCGCGGTCGGCGGGGGCTCCGGCGGGGTCGGGGTCGCCGTCGGGCGGGTCCCCGTGGCGTTCGGCGTCGAAGCGCAGGCCGGCGGCGGTGGCCCGGCGCAGCAGCCAGTCGGTGGTCCGCTCCCGGGCGGCTCCGATCTCCTCGGCGCCGTCCTCGGCGGCGACCTGCTCGGTGGCGAAGAGCCTGAGCAGGTCGTGGAAGCGGTAGCGTTCGGCGGCGGGGTGCGGCAGGAGCAGTCCGGCGTCGACCAACTCCTCGGCACAGTCCGCGGCCTGTCCCTCGGTCAGGCCGGCGAGCAGGCCGGCGACTTCGGGGCTGACGTCGGGGCCGGCGGCGAGCGAGGCCCGGCGGAACAGCCGCCGGGTGGCCGGTGCGAGCCGCTGGTAGGACAGGGCGAAGGCGGCCCGCACCTGGAGGCCGCCGGCCTGCAGGACGTCCAGTCGCCGCTCCTGTGCGGCGAGTCGGGTGACCAGTTTGCCGATTCGCTCGCCGGGCCGGGCGGCCAGCCGCTGCCCGGCGATCCGGACGGCCAGCGGCAACTGCCCGCACAGTTCGGTCAGGTCGCGGGCGGCCTGGGCCTCCCGGGCCACCCGGTCCGGGCCGATGATGCGGGTCAGCAGCCGGACCGCCTCCTCGCGCCGCAGCACCCCGAGCTCGGTGCGGTGCACCGATTCGAGGCCGGCCAGCGCATGGCGGCTGGTGACGATCGTCAGCGACCGGCCGGTGGCGGGCAGGAGCGGGCGGACCTGGTCCTCGTCCACCGCGTTGTCGAGCACCAGCAGGACGCGGCGGTCGCGGATCACCGAGCGGAACAGGCCCGCGCGCTCGTCCGTACCCGCCGGGACGGCGCGGTCGGCCACACCGAGTGCGCGCAGCAGCCGGCCGAGCGCCTCGCGCGGGTCGGTCGGCTCGGGGGCCATGCCCTGCAGGTCGACGGCGAACTGCCCCGCCGGGAAGCGGGCTGCGAGGGTGTGCGCGGCGTGGACGGCGAAGGCGGTCTTGCCGAGGCCCGGCTGTCCGGACACCACGGTGACCGGCGGATGGGCGGGGTCGGCGCCTTCCGCCAGCGCGCACAGGTCGGCGAGGGCCCGGTCGCGCGCGGTGAAGTCGCCGACGTCGCGGGGCAGGGTGAGGGTGCCGTGGACGGCCGCGCCGGCCGGTCGGGGGCGGGGCCGTCCGAGGCTGGCGGCCCGCTCCAGTTCCGCGGCGCCGGTCTCGTCCAGGCCGAGGGCGGACGCCAGGGCCTGCACGGTGCGGCGCTGCGGGCCGCGGGCCCGTCCGCGTTCCAGGTCCGCGAGTGCGCGGACGCTCACCCCGGCCGCGTGGGACAGCTGTTCCTGGCTGAGTCCGGCGCTCGTGCGCAGCTCGCGCAGCCGCCGGCCGAAGTCGTCCGCGCCCGCCGTACCGGTGCTCATGGCCGATCTCCCCTGGTCGGCGAGGTCCGGCACGGTCGCCGCCCCGGCAGAAGTATGCCGGACGCCATTTCTGCCGGGGGAACCGCCTGGCCCGCCGGCCACTCGACGTGTTCGACTGGACACGTTGTCCGGGGGAGCCGGGCCCGCCGGACCGGCGTCGGCCGCTCTCCCGGACTCCGCCTCGCCACGGCGTTTGCCGTGCCGCGGGTGCCGACGACGCCACGGAGAACCCCCGTCAGTTCGTCACCCGCGCACCGGTGTTGCCGTTGCGGACCGCCCGCCCGCCGATCGGGTGACGGCGGTCGGATCACGCGGCGGGCGCCGCGAAGGTGACCGGACCGGGAGCCTGACACCGGCCCGCCCGTGGCGAGCCGCCGACCGCGCACCTGTGCGTTCTTGCGGCGTGCGGCGTCTGCCGCCCGGCGGTCCCCTCTGCTGCTTCTCCGACTCGACGATCTTGGAGGCCTGGTGCCCGGCAAGGTTCGCTTCACTGCTGGATCGCATGAACTCACCTCTGGAAGACTTGAGTTGACGATCGAGGAGGACAGCGCCCTGCTGGTCGAGCGTCGGACACCGGCAGGGGAAACGGTCCGGCGCGGGCAGCTGGACCAAGCAGTGCCGCAGCGGCTGCTGGCCGCCCTGCGCGCCACTCCCGGCACACCGGCGCCGCCCGCGGCGGAATCCGCCGGCCGGCCGGCCGCCGCGGACCCGGCGGCACGGCGGCTGACCGTCGGCGACACCTGCTGGACGGACGGGACCGACACGCCCGTGCCGCCGGCGGCGAGGCTGGTGGAGGCTCTCGCCTTCCAGCTGCTCCAGCCACTGGAGTTCGGCCAACTCCCGCTCGCCGTCCTGCAGTCGGAGACGGTGGGACCGGAAGTCACGGAGGTGCGCCCGGCCGCCGCCATCGGTACGGTCGACGGACGGCCCGCCTTCGCGCTGGCCGAGGGCGGGCAGGGATTCGAGCTCGGCCGCCTCGGCGAAGGCGGCTCGCTGGGCGGCTCCGACGGCGGGGCGGGTCTGGTCCCCACCGCGGTCGCACTCGGCACGGCCGGCGGCCGGGAGCTGTTCGCGGTCGGTGCCGTGGACGGCTCGGTCCAGGTCTGGGACGCGGCCACCGGCGTTCTGGTGCACGGCACTTCGGGCGGCGAGGGCACGCAGGTGGTGGCCGCCGCACTGGTGCAGGGCGTCCCGCTGGTGTTCTCCGGCGGGCACCGGGGCGAGGTCCGTGCCTGGCAGGCCGAGGACGGCAAGGCCCTCGGCCTGCTCGCCGTCGGCAGCCTGGGCGTCCGGGCCCTGCTCCACGCCCGCTGTGCCGACGTCGACCTGGTCGTCGCCGGCGCGCCCGACGGTACCGCCCGGGTCTGGAACGCCTCGACCGGCGCGCAGCTCCACCTGCTGGTCGGCCATGAGGGCCCGGTCACCGCACTGGCGGTGCTCCCGCTCGGCGACCAGGCGCTGCTCGCCACCGGCGGACAGGACCACACGGTCCGGCTCTGGGACCTGGCCACCGGCCGGCCCGTCGCGGTGCTCACCGGCCACTCGGCCACCGTCACCGGCCTCGCCTTCACCGAGTCGGACGGCCGCCCCGTGCTGGCCTCCACCGCCCTCGACAACACCCTGCGCACCTGGGACGTGCACACGGGCACGGCACTCGGCGGCCGCCCGGCCGGCGGCGGCTGGCCGACCTCGCTGGTGGCCGTCACGGTGGCCGGTACCGACCTGCTGGCCTCCGGCGACGAACGCGGCCGGATCCGGCTCTGGGAGATCGCGGGCGGCAAGCCGGTCGGTGCCTGCGAGCCCGAGCGGTCGGCCGGTACCGGCACGGCACCGGTCAACGCCCTGGCCGTCGGCGAGCTGTACGGACGGCCGCTGTTGGTGGCCGGCTACGGCGACGGCCGGGTCCGGCTCTGGGACGCGGCCACCCGGACCGAACTGTACGGCCTGGAGCCCGACGGTGGCCCGGTCGGCTCGGTGGCGGTGCTGGCGTCCGCGGACGAGCCGGTCCTGGTCTGCGGCACCGTCGCGGGCGCGGTGCGCTGCCACCGGCTGCGCGACGGCTCGCCGCTCTCGGTGCCGACGCCGCACGCCGGCCCGGTCACCGCGCTGGCCTTCGGCGATCCCGTGCCCGGAGCGGCGGCCGTCCTGGTGTCCGCCGGCGCCGAGGGCACCGTCCGGGTCCGGCAGGCCGCCGACGGCGCGCCGGTGCGGCAGTTGTCGGCCGCGCCAGGGGACGGCGTGGCCGCCCTGGCGGTCGGCGAGGTGAACGGCCGCCGGCTGCTGGCCACCGCCGGGCGTGACCGCTCCGTCCGGCTCTGGGACCTCGACGGCGGCCAGGCCGGTCCGGTGCTGACCGGGCTGCGGGAGCCTGCCGCGGCCCTGGCGCTCGGCAGCCTGGCCGGCCGGGCCGTCGTCCTGGCCGGCTGCGCGGACGGCTCCGTCCTGGGCTGGGACGTGCTCGGCGGCCACACCGTCGGCGACCTGGCCGGCGGCACCTGCGAGGTCCGCTCGCTGATCTGCCGCGAACTCGACGGCGAGGTGCTGGTCGCCGCCGGGGACACCGCCGCGACCCTGCGGCTGTGGCACCTGGCCAGCGGCGCGCTCGTCAACGAGGCCCAGCTGGACCGCACTCCGCTGGCCATCGCTTTCGACGGGGCCGGCCTGCACGTCGTCGGCCCGGGCGGCGCGCTCGCGCTTTAGGGCCTGTCCGGCGGATCTTGCCGGGTGCGCGACGCCGGATCCTTCCCAGCCTTCGGCCGGGAGGCGCCCCCACGTCCGGACGCACGCCCGAATCGCCCGAGGACGTCCAGTACGAGGCCGACTCGGGTGGACGTTCGGACGGGCGCCCGACGTCGCACACCGATCCGCCGTGAATTGCCGGACCGTGAATTGCCGGACAGGCCCCAACCACAACGCCGTCCGTTCGCCCTGAACCCCGGAGTCGGAAGCCATGGCATCGAGTTCCTTCAGCATCAACCTCGACGAGGTCGACAACGCCGCCGCGATGATCCGGCGGATGCACGACGACCTGGAGGAGGCGTACATCAAGCTGTCCACGTACGTCGGCACCGTCAAGGACGACATCTACGGCACCGACCTGGTCGGCAAGTCCCTGGGGGGTGCCACCGCCTCGGTGATCGGGCTGGCCGAGCAGCAGAAGAAGGCCCTCGAGGCCGTCAAGGCGTTCCTGGAGAACACCGCCCAGGTCGCCGCCAACCTGAAGCTGATGTGCGGCAACCACCGTGGCAACGACGCCGAGCACTCCGGGTTGCTCGCCGGGCTCGCCGCTGGTCCGGCCGTTCCGCTGCGGTCCCTGCCGGAGGCCGGGTCCGGGTACGTCCCGGCGACCCCGCCGCCGCTCGGCCACAACCACGCCGACGACCGCCCCGAGCCCCCGAGGCCGTCGCCCGGCGCCGGGCACCCGAACCTGATGTGACGTCCGGCCCGCTCCGCCCCGGCATCCGTCCGCCCCACAGCCTCGACCAGGAAACGAGTGACCCACGGTGAAGATCGAACTGCCCGCCGACCTCGAGGACGTGCTCAAGACACTGCAGAGCAACGACGAGGGCAAGGACGTCCTCTTCCCCGACGGCAACGAGGAGCGCATCAACGACCTCGCGGCGGCCTGGGCGGAGTTCAACGAGATCGCCGACGCCCGGATCCGGACCATCTGCGGACACGCCCAGGAGGCCTTCGCGCACATGTCCGGCGAGGCCGCGGACGCCTATCAGCGTTACCTGGAGAAGTACGCCGCCGGTGAGAACTCGCACGCCGGAACGGTCCTGACGGCCGGGAAGATGGTGGAGGTCCACCTCAGGGGAGCCGCGACGGCGATCACCGAGACCAAGAACGAAATGATCAACCAGCTCGAGTACGCGAAGAAGTACATCGAGGAGAACCCGGCGGGCAAGAACGACGACATCGCCCAGTCGGAGGGCATCGACTCGGCGGTCGAGCTGTACCACGGCTACGTCAAGGGGGTCACCGGCGGCGTCGACACCATGCTGCGGCGCGGCGCCGACCACAGCGCCGCGACCGAGGCGGCGACGCAGGTGTGCGACCTGACGGAGAAGAAGGTCCCCGGCGGCGGAACCGCCCCGCCCCCCGGCACCGGCATCAACTCGCTCACGCCCCCGCCGCCCGGCCTGGGCGACACCGGCACGGGCGGCGGCGGTACGGAGAGCGGCGGCCCCGGCGGCGGCGGCCCCGGCGGCGGCGGGCCGGGCGGCGGCGGGCCGGGCGGCGCGGGCGGAGGCGCCGGCGGCGGGCAGCCGAGCAAGGCGGGGAACATCAAGCCGTACCGGCCGCCGCAGGTCAAGAACCCGCACCTCGGCGGCGGACTGGGCCCTGACGGGAAGCCCCTGTTCAAACCCGCCGTCCAGCCGCCCGGTCTCAGCCTGGCCGGCCACCCCGCCTTCCGGGGCGGCAGCGGCGACGCCGCCGGGCTCAGCCCCTGGTCGGGCGGCGGGGCCGGCGGCGGCAGCGGTTCGGGCGGCGGAGGCGGCTACTCGCCCGGCGTGCCGGGTGCCTTCGGCGGCCTCTCCGGTGCGGCCGGGTACGGCCGCGGCGCCGGGACGGTCGGCGGCACCGGAGCGACGGGCGCCGCGGCGGGGCGCGCGGGCGGGACGGCCGCTGCCGGCACGACGGCGGGTGCCGCGGGCCGGGGAGCCATGGGGATGCCCGGCGCCGGAATGATGGGCGGCGGCGCAGGCGGCGCGGGCGGCGGAAGGGGCGGGACCGGCAACCGGTTCGTCCGCCCGACCCGCTTCGGCGGCAAGGAGGAGAAGGACGACCGCCGCCGCGGCGCGGACACCGGCATCCTCGGCGGCGACCAGGTCGAGCACCAACAGGTGAACCCGTACTTCGAGCGGATGCGGCGCCAGTGGCTGGACGAGGCACGCGGGTCGTCACCTGGTGAAGGCCCCGCGGCGGCCGCCGCCACGGCCGCCGCCCAGCCGGCCGCGGCCGGCGGCGACCTGATGACTCAGCTCGCCGGCGCACTGCTCGGCACCGGGACCTCCCCGGAGGACACGGCCGGTGCGGCAGCCGGCACGGGCGCGGCCACCACGGCGGCGGCGACCGGCGGGGACACCCCGGCGGCGGCCGGACCGGCCGCCACGGGCACGGCGGGGGAGACGAGGCAGGCTGCGGCGGCCACGGGCGGCCGGGACGCCCCGACGGAGGACGCCTACCTGGAACGGGCCCGCTCGGCGGCCGAGCGGCGCGGACGCCCCGACGCGGAGGCGCCGGGTGCGGCAGCGGCGTCCGCCGGGGGCGGCGCGGGCGGCGGTGCGGCCACGGGCGGCGCGCCGGCGCCGATCCGGCAGGAGGGCGGCTACGACGTGCCCAGCCCGTTCCTGCGTGCGGCGCTCGTCCGGATCGCCGGCACCTCGGCGGAGGGCGCACCCCGCACCTGAAGTGCGCACGTTCCCGTCCCGCAGCACCCCCGTCCAACCGCTCCGATCTGATGAGGAACCGTCATGACCTCCGTGGATGAACCGTCGCAGTTCCGGCAGGCCGAGGCGGTGACACCGTGGCGGGCCGCCATGGAACCGCAAGCCGCGCCGCTCTGGGGCGACAGCGCCGCAGCCGCGGCCACACCGCACTACCGCCAGGCCTCGCCCGGCACGCCATCGGGGACCGGCCACCCCGACGGCACGACCCCGGCGGAGGCGACGCCGGTCGGGACGGGGGCGGTCGAGGATCCGTTCGGCACGAGGCCGGCGTTCGTCCACCCGGTGACCGAGGCCGTCCACCCGGCCGCGCCCGCTGCGCCTGCCGAGCCCGTTTTCCCGGGTGCCGACGGCACCCCGGCGTGGTCCGGGGCGTCGGCCGGAGAGGAGTTCGTCGCCGCGCGGCAGGGTTTCGTGCCCGGTGACACTCCGGCTGCGGCTGTTGCCGGTGAATCCCTTGCCGCGCGGCAGGGTTTCGTGCCCGGTGACATCCCGGCTGCGGCTGTTGCCGGTGAATCCCTTGCCGCGCGGCGGGGATCCGCGTCCACCGGCGATCCGTTCGCCACCGTCATGGGAGATCGGTCGGCCGCGGCCGGGGTCGCCGCCGACGGTGCTGTGCCGGGCGTTCGGGCGGCCGTCGGCCAGGCTCCGGACGGCGGTCCGGTGTCCGGTGCGGCCGCGGCTGCGGCCGCGAGCACGGAGGGCGCGGCGCCCGGTACGCTCCGAGCGGCTGCGGGCAATGCGGTGACTCCCGGTGCGGAGGGCGCCCTGAGGGGTCCCGACGGGGCGTTGTCGGCCCTTCGGGGCGGCACGGAGTCGGCCGCCCGGTCCGGTTCCCCGGGTGTTGTCGCGGCCGGCGGGTTCGTGGCCATTCCCGAGCAGTACCGGGCTGCCGCCGGTCCCGTACTGGGCGTGGCCGACCAGCTCAGGGAACTGTCCACGGGCCTGAGCGCCTACATGCTCGGCATGCACGACAACGCCCCCTGGGGCAACGACGATTCGGGCAAGAAGTTCGCCAACGGCGAGGACGGCGAGCCGGGCTACCGGGCCAACGCCCGGGACGTCATCGAGGGTCTGAAGGCGCTGCCGCAGGTCGTCGAGACCATCGGCAAGCGGCTCAAGGGCCTGGCCGACAGCTACGAGGACTCCGAGCAGTTCAGCCTCTCCGGCTTCGGCGAACCGGAGCTTCCGGCGCCTGCACCCGGGCCGATCGGCTCCGTCTACCGCGACATCGCGTCCGGCCGTACCACCAACCCCGGAAGGCACTGATCCGCCATGGCCGTTGAGCTTCCCGAGCCCCTGCAGTGGGTGCTGATGCTGCTTGCCGGGTCCCGCTGGCCGGAAGGCGACGAGGACCTGATGCGGGACATGGCGCGTCGCTGGCGCGCCGCCGCCGAGACCGTCGACGAGTCCGGCCGGGCCGCCGACTCCGCGGTCAGGCGCGCCCTCGACGGCCAACAGGGCGCCTCTGCCGAGGCGTTGGAGAAGCAGTGGGCCAAGCTCGTCCTCCCCGTGGAGGGCGACAAGCCCGGCTTCTTCCCCGGCATGACCAAGGCGTGCAACGCGATGGCCGACGCCCTGGAGGCGATGGCCAACTCCACCGAGACCGCGAAGATCTCCATCGTCGCCCAACTCGGCATCCTGGCCTACGAGATCGCCACCGCGGAGGCCGCCGCACCGGTCACGGCGGGTGCTTCGTTGGCGACCATCCCGGCGGCTGTCGCGGCGAGCCGGGAGACGGTGAAGCAGATCCTGAGCCGGCTGGCCAAGGAGATCCTCGTGATCGCGTTGAAGGAGGCCTTCCAGGAGGTCGCCATCAACCTGCTCGCCCAGACCATCCAGCTCGCGGCCGGCAACCGCAAGACGCTGGACGGCAAGGAGCTCGGCATGAGCGCGGCAGGGGGAGCGGTCGGCGGTGCGGCGGGAGGCCTGGCCGGCAAGGGCCTCGGGGCGGCCGGCAACAAGCTCATCGGCAAGCACATGGACTCGCTGCCCGCCCAGATGGTCCACGGCGCGCTGAGCGACGTGGCCGGCGACGTGGCGGCACAGCTGGCCACCACCGGCGAGGTGGACGGGGCCGGCCTGGGCGGCTCCGCCCTCAGCGGTGCCGGCAACGTCGGCGTCATGCGCGGCGCGTCCGCGCTGAAGGGCCGGTTCGCCGCCGGGGACATCCCGGACACCGGCGACCTTCCGCAGTCCGGCGGCGACGCCGACCCCGAGACCCGCATCCGTCGGCCCGACGGCTCGTCGGCCCCGTCCCCGGCCGACGCCTCGCCGAGCCCGTCCTCGGCCGACGCCTCGCCGAGCCCGTCGTCGCAGCCGTCCCGGGCCTCCGCCCCCTCGTCCTCCGGTGACCGCCCGGACCCGTCCGACACCCCGCCCGGCAGCCCGGCCCCGACCGGTGCCCCGGCCCCGTACCCTTTCTGGTCGGACGCGGACGCACCGGCCGCCGCCCCGCGCGGCACCACTCCGGAGCAGTCCGACGCACCGCGCGCCTTCTCCACCACCCGCAGCGGCTCCCCGGACACCACCCCGACCGCCGGCGCCACCCCCTACCAGGGACCCAGCGGCACCCCCACCGAGACAACCACCCCCCACAACCCCCTCACCCCGTACGAGGCCCCTCCGGCTCCCACCCCGCTGCACGACTCCACACCCGAACACAACGGCCCCGCCCCCGACTCGGACGACACCCTGACATCCCGCCCGGTCACAACCGAGGCCGATCCGGATCGCGACACCACACCGCCGTCCACCATCGATGACGCGTCCGTCCCGCGCACTGCACCGGAGGGCCGGGCCGAGCAGGCCCCGCCGCCCGCGCCGCCTCACGCGGAGCCGGAGGCCTCCGACACCCCCGCTCCCACCACGTCCCGTCACACCGCCCCGGACAGCCCGGCCGTCGACCAGGACACCCCCCGGCAGCCCCCGACCGCTTCCCCGGCCGACGGCACCACCCGCATCGCCTCGGGCCCGAGTGCCCTCCGGACACCGCCAGTCGCTCCGCCGCCGGGCGGCAGCCCGGACCTGGTGCCGCCCCCGCCGCCCACGGCTCCCGACGTTCCCCCGTCCGGCAGCGTGCCTCCGCCGACGTCGGCCGCTGCCCCGTCGGCCGCCGGTCCGGGCGCAGGTAACCCGGTCCCCGGTTCGAGCACCGCAGGGCCGAGCACCGGCAGGACACCAACCGCGAGCCGTACCCAGCAGAACCCGCCGGGCCGAGGCTTCTTCGGGCGGTTCTTCGCACCTTCCCCGCCGCAGGACACCGCCGACGACGGCGCCGTGGTCAGTCTCACGACGGACCCGGAGGCGTTCCTCGACAGCAACCTGGTCAAGTGCGACATGCTGGAGGGGCTGATGCACCGCATGGCCCCCGGCTGGAACAAGGCCCACTGCAGCGCGTTCCTCAACTGGCTCAACCAGAACTCCGAAGACGGCAGGACGCACTACTTCGTCCTGGCCAAGGTGCCGGCCGAGAAACTGACCACCCTGCCGGGCGGCGGCGCCCCGAAGCCGACGGGCACGTACGTCCACCTGCTGACCCCGGCGGTCGAGAAGTACGCCGCCGAGATCTCGGCCGACCCGGTTCTCAACAAGCTCCCCCCGGTGCCCTCCGACCGGCTGACGTCGGACCGCCCCTACCTGGAGGCGATTCACGTCCCGTACCTGAACGGCGCCCCCTCGGTCCTCCCCGACAGCGCGGGCGCCCCGCCCAGGGTGAGCAACGTCGGGGTCAGCACCGTCCCGACCGACCCGGTCGAGGCCGGGAGGCCCCAGTTCGTGGTGACCCCGCCCATGAACGGTTGCGCTCTCGCGGTCACGCCGGGCCCGGACGACGGCAGCTTCCTCGCGTGGCACTTCCAGAGCCCCGACAGCAACTCGACGGCCGCGGACGCGTTCCGCGAGCATTTGCAACCGACCGACTGGTACGGGCACGACAAGTACCACCACGAAAGGCCGGGACAGCCCCCGATCTGGGGAGCCACCAACATGCTGTGGTGGGACTCCTCGATGTCGCGCTGGATGATCCTGACCCAGGAGTACGCCGGCCAGCCGGGTGAGCCGGGCGGGCGTGAGGACTCCTACACGGTGGGCCTGAAGGTACCGACCGCCCGGACCGTCCCGCCCCAGCCGGACCAGTTCGCGACCGACCAGGCCCAACCCGATCCCTCTCAGACCGATCCCTCTCAGACCGACCAGCCTCCGATCGGCCAGCCTCCGATCGGCCAGCCTCCGACCGGCCAGTCGTCGATCGGCCCTTCGGATCAGCCGAGTTCGTCCGCCCCGCCGCCGGACTCACCGCGCTCGGCCGACCGCACGGACCGGGCGGCCCCGCCGCCGCCCCCGGTACCGCCCGCCGTACCGCCGACCCCCGGCACCCCGGCCGTGGGAGGCCCTTCCTCGGTCGGAGTACGGCCGCCCCGCAATGACAGCCAGATCTCGTGGCAGGCGGAGGGGTTCGACCACCGGTACTTCCAGACCGTCGGGGCGGACCGGGTGACCCAGCTGGTCGACGGCCTGCCGACGATGGCACCGGAGGACCGCGCCCGGGCACTGGCCGAGCTGGAGCCCGAGCACCGGCGGTGGATCGGCCGGAACCACGCCCTGGTCGACCGGCTCCGCGCCGAGCTGCCGCCGGTCGAGTTCGCCGCCGTCGCGGTGCAGTTCATGCTGCACGTCGACCCCCGGTGCGAGCAGCCGGCCGCAGCGCGGACGGCCGCCGAAGCGGCCCTGACCGACATGCTCCGGGATCCCGACACGACGGCGAGGCTGCTGAAGAGCGGGGCCGGCGTCACGGTGGTTCCGAAGGACGTGAAGATGACCGAGGTCCCGGGCTTCGGCAACCTGGCCGGCACCTACACCGGCGGCGCTCCGGGGGTCGGCCGCCTCTGGGACGACGTCCGGGGCTCCGGCGGGCTGCACACCGCGATCACCGAGGAGAACCTGCTCGGCGAGCACACCACGGTCGGCCCGGGTTTGCACTACGAGGACGGCTACTCCACCACGACGCACGAATTCGCCCACACCATCCACCAGTTCGGCCTCTCCGACGAGGACAAGCGTCTGATCACCGAGGCGTACCAGAGCAAGATCGCCACCGACGACTTCACCCGGATGTTCGGCGAGGACAGCCCGATGAACTGGTCGGACGGCAGGCGCTGGAGCACCAACCCGGACTTCGACAACTACGGCGCCACCAACGAACTGGAGTACTTCGCCCAGGTCACCAACGCCTACCTCGGCACCAACCACGGTGCAGACCCGTACACCTGGGACGCCCGGGCGAACGGCCGGGCGTGGGTGCGGGCGAACGAGCCCGAGCTGCTGCCGCTGCTGGAGAAGCTGTACGGCACCGGCCGGACACCGTTCCCCGCCGGCGCCAACCCCGTCGCGGCGAACGACGCGCTCGCCGACCTGCACCGGCTGTTCGACACCAACACGTCGTCGCCCGCAGGACCAGCCACCCGGGTCACCGCGCCCTCGCCCTCCGCTCAGGCACCGGGCGGGACAGTGCCACCGCCTCCGCCCACCGGTCCCGGGCTCCCGCTCGGGCCGGTCCGGAATCCGTCGACCGACAGCCTTTCCACCGACACCGCGGACCACACCGTCGACGCGAACGACACCTCGAGGCCCGAGGACGTCGAGTCGGAGTTCAGGTTCGGCATGGCCGCACTCCTCCAGTCGGAGATCCGGCGGGTGCTGGAGCTGGACGAGAGTCTCAAGCGATACGCGGATGCAACGCTCACCCTGGGGGGCGGCGGCGGAGTGGCGGCCGTCGACTACCGGCGTCCCGTCAAGGACCTCGACATGCGGCTGGACATCCCCCGGTTCACTCCGGCGGACAGCAGGAAGGTCCTCGAACACCTGGCCGTGAACCTTCTCACGGACGGCCGGATCGTCGAGCCTCCCAGTGGCAACGGGGCCGCGAGGAGGCCGACGACCGTCACCGGCCGGTACGGCGTCATGGTGGACCCCCAGGGCAATCCCAGCACCTCGGCCGCTCCCGGTGCCGCAGGCGTCGAGGTGAGCATCACCCTTGCCCCCGTCCAGTCCACGACGCTGCCGTTCCATCCGGTCGTGGACCCGACGGAGAAGGTCGAACTCTCCGTGGTGGCCCCGGAGAGGCTTCTGGAGGACAAGCTGCGGGCCATGGCAGGCCGCCCCGCCAACCCGCACCACCCGGTGAAGATCGCCCGTGACTTCCGGGACATCGCGACCATCACCGCCAAGCTCGACCCGACCGAGCTGGCGCGCGTCAAGACGGCGATCAGCACCTCCCAGCCGGACAAGCAGCTGGCCCAGGCGCTGGCCACCGTCAAGGACACGAAGGCCATCACCAACAGCATCAAGCGGTACACCGACGCCGTCAGGGACGGGAAAGTCGCCGCGGACGGTCCACCGGCCGAAGCCCTCCGCGAGGCCCGACTGGCGGAGGAGACGGCGAAGAGGGCCGAGACCGCGGCGCGCGAGGCACTCGACACGGTCCTGAAGTCCTCCGAGGACAGCGGAGAGAACGGGGAGGTCGATGCAGCCCGGCAGACGCTGGACGACGCCGTCCAGGCCAGGAAGGCCGCGACGGCCGCACTCAAGCAGGCCGGGGAGGCGCTGTCCGACCACCTCCGCCAGAACGTCACCGAGGCCGGATCCCCGATGCCCAAGGAGGAGTACGACGCGTTCCGCGGTCTCTGGCTTCCAAGGCCGACCAACCGGACCGGCACGGCCAATTCCCCTGCGGCAGCCGGTCCGTCGAACACCGCCACCACCGCCGGACCGAGCGGAGGCAACCGGACACCCCAGAGCGTCGCACCCGCCCCGGAGACCCCCACACAGCCGCCCGCCGCACCGCCCACGGTCGTGACCGGCCCGGTGACGACCCGGCCCGTCGTGTCCGACCCGGCACCTCGGTCCGGTGGGGGCTTCGGGTCACCGGGCCGGGGCGGCGCGGGGACGGCACCGCGGCCGACCGCCGCGTCCTTGACGCTCGGACCGGTACGCCCGCGCAGCGGCGGCCCGTCGCTCCCCGCCGCGCCCTTGACGCTCGGCCCGGTACGCCCGCGCAGCGGTGACCACCCCTCCTCCTCCACGTCGTCGAGTCCGTCCGACGGTGACATCGAGATGATCCCCGCCGACGACACGGCCCGGTCGCAGGACCAGAACACGTCGGGGCCGACAGGGACCGACGCACCGCCCCCTCCGCCGGTCACCGTGGACCACGGCGGCGACGTCTTGATGACCTCGTACGAACCCTCCACCGGACACGGCAACGGCAGCGGCCTCAAGCGCGGCCGCGACGAGCTGTCCCTGCGCGTGCAGCCGACCGACCCGGACGCCCCGCCGGCCACGCGCCGCCGCACCCCGGCGTACGAGAACAGCGACGCGGTCCTCGACGGCCGCGGCTACCGGCGCGCGAGCGAGGAGCAGTACGAGGCCCTGGAGAAGCTCACGCAGGGCGAGCGCTTCCCGCTGCCGACCCCGGAGCTGCTCCACCTGGTCAACCCGCACATCGCCCCGGCGGGCCCCGCGCCCGGCTTCCGCTTCGGCAACGACCTGCACAGCTGCCTGGAGAACGTCGAGGCGTACCGCGACACCCACTTCGGCCGGCCCCGCCCCTCTGGGCAGACCCTGACCGCCACAATGGAACTGCACCCCGCCTGGATGCTCCAGAAGCGCCACGACCTGCCGCACCTGTTCGGCACCGGGCAGCCCGCGGTCAACGACCTCCTGACCAAGGTCCGGGACGGCGGCCCCGGCTCGTTCGCCACCGTGATGCTCGGCAGGGAAGGGGAGGAGGGCCACGCCGTCGCCCTGGTGCACACCGCGGACGGTCGGCTGCTCTGGGTCGACGCCAGCACCAGGCAGGTCCGCCCCGCGCGCGGGGACGAACTGCCCGACAGCCGTGCGGGCGACTGGAAGGTCTGGGCCGCGGCCGTCGACCGCAACGAGAACCGGCTCCCGGGCCTGACCCCCGACCAGAACTTCCTCGCCGCCTTCGGCGCGACCGGCGACCCGGACGGCCCCGAACCCGACGGCCCCGAACCCGACGGCCCCGACCAGACCGGCCAGCACGACCAGGACGTCGCCGACCACGCGGACGAGGACGAGCAGCAGGAGGACCCCGGCGTCCCGCCGACGCCCGAGCACGCACTGGCCACGTCGCCCGTGCAGTTCCTGGAGGACAACGTGCTCTCCCCCTCCTGGGAGGACGGGATCGAGGTCCGTACCCCCGGACTGCTCGACTGGAACGAGCGGCAGAACTTCATCCGGCTGGTCGGGCAGCAGTCGCAGCACTGGTTCGTCCTCGTCCCGGACCCCCGGCCCGGGAGGGCCCGGGCGGCCCAGAACGCGTACCTGCTGACGCCGGCGCTGGAGAAGTACATCCAGGCCGACCCGGAGAACTTCGGTCCCCTGGTGGAGGGCCGGGAGGGGCAGGTCCCCCAGGTGATGACGGCCGAGGGGAGCTACCTGACCTCGCCCTACATTCCCTTCAAGTCCGGTGCGACCAGGCTGGTCGACGGCCCGGAGCCCCGGGCCTTCGACACCTCCCTGATCGGTCACGTCGACATCCCCGTCACCAGTGAGGGGACCGGGCCCGGATCCGGCCTGGTGTTCACGGCCGGGATGAACGGCTGCGCCCTGACCGTCACCCCGAGCAGTCAGGGGGCCGACCACTTCACTGCCTGGCACTACCAGTCGCCCAGCAGCCGCGGCAGCAACTGGAAGGCCGCGATCTTCCGTCGCGACCACCGACCGACGGACTGGTCCGGCTGGGAGGAGTACGAGAGCGGAGTGTCGTCGTCGGGCACCAACTTCGAAGTGACCAACGTCCTGTGGAACCACCAGGGGCAGTGGACGATCCTCAGCCAGGAGTACCGGGAAACCCCGAACGGCAGTGCCGTCACACTCCGACAGCGCCCCCTGCGGCTGGACCCGCCGACCGAGAGCGACCAGGCGGTCCGCACCGCGCGGATCTACGCGGGGCTGGCCGAAATGGAACTGCGGACCTTCGAGCACGACGCCCGGCGACTCCTGGACGACCCGAGGTGGACCCCGGCCCAGCAGGCACTTCTGGAGGACGGGATCGCCGAATTCACCACCGTCGTGCAGACGCATCGCGACAACCTGAAGGCCCTCGGCCACGCCGACCCCCAGGTGGCCTTCGCGGGTCTGGCCACAGCCGTGACACCGCTCCCCGGCCCGCACCCGGGAACGACGACCTTCGCCGATCTGACGGCACTGGCAGGCCCCTTCGACAGGCGGCGCGGGGATGCCCGCATCCCCATGTACGTCGCCGCAGGACTGGAACCGGACCCTGAAACGGCCGAAGAACTCCAGCAACGCATCGAGAACTTCCTCCTCCCGTACTTCCCCAGGGCCGATGAACCACAGGCCTGGCCGGCACAGCTGCTGCACGAGGCAACCGACCATCCGTCCGCATCCGCCGAGCCTCCCACCGAGGAGGAGGCGGGCACGCCCTGACGGGCAGTCGGCCCCGACTCCCGGGCACCACCACGCGGGGCGCTTCACACCGAAGCGCCGCACCGGCAGTCCGCCACCCGGCCTGCCCGGTGCGCCGAGGCGCCCGGCGTCGGAACCCCGTCCCGCACACGGGCGGGGAGCCGACTGCGGCGAACGCAGGTGCCGAACGCGGGCCCGGGGACCACCTCGACGGCTGTTGCCCGGCGCCCCCGGGGCGCCCGCTCCGAAGCCGGGCCGAAGGCCGGTCCCGAGCCGGGGCTCTCCCGTTGTTCCCCGCTCGGCCGACCGTCCGGCAGCGCAAGTGCAAACCCGGGCCCCTCATCAGTGGGAGGCGGTGCGTAGGACCGACCGGCCGTCGTTGGACGCCGTGCACGGGACCGGCAGAAGGCTGCCCCAGGTTCTGGCCCGGCTCCTCGGCCCGGACCTGACCGCAGAAGAGGCCGGGCAGGCTCCGAGCACTCTCGAGCCGGTGCGACACCAGAACAGCATCTACGAGGCGACCGCACCAGCCGCCTTGTGCGTCGGGCCGTCCTGGCCCACCGCGTACGACAACGCGCCCACGACGGCGGACGGCGTGTGCGTGCTGCTTCCGGAACGGCCGGCTGGCCTCGCGTACGACAGCAACGACGCCTGCGTGAAGGCCGGCCAACGGTTCTGCGATGACGATCGGGTAGACGGCTGGCCGGCCATGGCCGCCCTGTGCGCCCTGAGGCCGATGCTGTACCCGGCCGTCGTCCCGTTCCTCGACGATCCCGGCGACGACAACCGCAGCCCCTACGCCACCGGCCTCGGTGAGGAGTGGCCGGTGCCGGGCCGATGGGAGGCTGTGGCCTTCCATCCGTGTTCGAGGAGCTCGAAGGCGGCGTCGACGGCCAGTTCGGGGTTCTCGGAGCGGTGGGCGAGGGCGGAGGTCTCCAGGGCGAAGCGGGCGAGGGCTGCGCTGCGCGGGTCGCCGGGCAGGAGGCCGGCGTCGTGGGCGATGGCGTGGGCGAGGGCGTCCTGGTGGCGCATCCACATGCGGTGGGCGTAGTCGCTGAGGGCGGGGGTGGCGGTGACCAGGTTGAAGAAGTCGGTGTAGCGGGGGCCGGTGCCGGCTGCGCGCAGGCGCACGTGCTTGACGTGCGCGCATAGCGCCTGGGGGATGCTCGTGCCGGAGGTGCGGTCATGGACGGCGGCGACGAGTGCTGCTTCCTGGTCGGCGTCCTCGTCGAAGACGAGGGCCTCCTTACTGGGGAAGTGCTTGAGGAGGGTGGTGG
The DNA here is from genome assembly GCF_040680995.1 of Kitasatospora sp. NPDC051914. Taxonomy (NCBI): domain Bacteria; kingdom Bacillati; phylum Actinomycetota; class Actinomycetes; order Kitasatosporales; family Streptomycetaceae; genus Kitasatospora; species Kitasatospora sp. NPDC051914. The sequence goes on along the minus strand of NZ_JBFAXX010000010.1, from coordinate 84,483 downwards.
TGGAGACGTCGGCGGCTTCGGCGATCTCGTGCAGGGTCACCTGGTCGTAGCCGCGGGCGAGGAAGAGGTTCAGGGCGGCGTCGGCGAGGGCCTGGCGGGTGGCGGCCTTCTTGCGTTCGCGCCGCCCGGTCGGGGCGGGGGTCGGGGGTGTCATGTTGCCATCGTACGCAAAAGTGCCCGACTTAAAAAGTTGCACGGTTGCACTTTTTTGGTGGGTGTGTTTTTCTGGAACGGCGGTAGCGCGGACCACCGCCCCGCCCTTCATCTGTCTGTCCCTCCCTGCCCGAAAGGAGCGGATTCGCCATGTCCGATACCGCTTCCCTCTGATGCTGCCGATGATGATCCCGTCGTCATCGCCTCCACCATTGCAGGCAAGATCATGTCTGTCGCCGGCCGGTACAAGATCTTCCTCGTCCTCGGCGCCGTGGTCCTCACCGCCGGACTCGCCCTGCCGGCCACCATGGACGCCGGCACCTCCTACCTGCTCACCAGCTCCAGGGCATGCCCCAACGTCTGGCGTATCTCCAGCAGTTGGGCGCGGAGCCGGTTGATCTGGCGGGCCCGGTCGGCGATGACGAAGGCGTCCTTCGCGTCGGTCTTCCCTCGCCGCGGTAGGTGCCGGAGGCGCGGTGCACGGTCAGGCCGGTGAGGTGGGTCAGCTGCCGGCCGTGGCTGACCGGCAGGCCGATCAGCAGCACGGCACCGCCGTGGTTGAGGTCGACCGCCCCACAGCGCGTCCTCGTCGAGGGCCAGGACGTCCTGCATCAGCTCCAGCAAGGCCGTCTCGTCGTTCAGGACCCGGCGGGACAGCAGCCGTTGGCCGTCCACGTCGATCACCACGCAGTCACGGTCGAACGCCCGGCAGGCGACCTCGCCGGCGTTGCCCTGCTCAGCGGTCGAGTCGTCGCGGAGCTCTGGGCGACCAGGCCCCTTGAGCCATCTCGCGGTTGACACCGTGCCGGCCATGCCCAGAGCCCGCCCTGGGCGTACCGATCCTACGAATGATCAGTTCCAACCCGCCAAGAAAGGTAGGGCACCACCATGAACACCACCCGCACCCCCCGCATCGCGATCGTCGGAGCCGGCCCCGCCGGCCTGACCTGCGCCCGCATCCTGCAGCGCCACCGCATCCCCGTCACCGTCTACGACGGCGAGGCGGGCCCCGACGCCCGCAATCAGGGCGGCACCCTGGACCTGCACGAGGACAACGGTCAGATCGCCCTGCGCGAGGCCGGACTGTTGGAGGAGTTCTTCCGCCTCTCCCGCCCCGAAGGCCAGGAGATGCGCCAGATGGACCCCCAGGGCACGATCCTGTTCCACCACGTCCCCGAGGAGGGTGAACTCTTCAAGCCCGAGATCGACCGCGGCGACCTGCGCGAACTCCTCCTGAACTCCCTGACCCCCGGCACCGTCCACTGGAACCGCACCCTCACCGCCGTCGACGGCCCCGACCAGGGGCCGCGCCGCCTGCACTTCGCCGACGGCACCACCGTCGAGGCCGACCTCGTCGTCGGAGCGGACGGCGCCTGGTCCAGGGTCCGCCGCACCGTCTCTCCGGCCCTTCCGCAGTACAGCGGCGTCAGCTTCCTCGAAGCCTGGTTCCACGACGTGGAGAACAGGCACCCCGAGATCGCCGCACTCGTCGGCCAGGGCGCAGCCGCCGCCGCCGACGGCGAGCGCGGCCTGTTCGCCCAGCGCAACAGCGGTGACCACATCCGCGTCTACATCATCCAGCGCGTCCCCGTCGACTGGATCGGCGCCGGCGGCCTGACGATCCGCGACACCGACGCCATCCGCGCCCTCCTCCTGGAGAGCTTCCGCGACTGGTCGCCGGCCCTGCGCCGGATGATCACCGACAACGACGGCCTCTACGTCGACCGGCCCATCAACGCCCTCCCCGTGCCCCACACTTGGGAGCACAACCCCACCGTCACCCTGCTCGGCGACGCCGCCCACCTGATGCCCCCGCTCGGCGTCGGCGTCAACCTCGCCATGCTCGACGCCAGCGAACTCGCCCTCGCCATCGTGGGCAGCGACAGCATCGACGCGGCCGTCCGGGTGTACGAGAGCACCATGCTGCCCCGCTCCCACAAGATGCAGGAACTCCTCGACCACGGCGCCGAGGAACTCCTGTCCACCGAACTGCCCGACTTCGCCACCGGCCCCGACGCCCACTGATTCCCCGCGCGCCGAGGCAGCCCTCCCGCACCGGGACGGCGGCCTTCGCGCACCCGCCGGCCGGTGCCGCCGCGGTCGGCCCCGGCCGGATTCGATCGCCATGGCGCTCACTTCTCCCGGACGGATCGTGATCAGCTCAGTTGCGCGTAGGTCCCGGCCGCAGTGAACGCCTCGTCGATGGGCTTGAGGAGCTCGGCCAGGCGACGGGCGCCGGTCGCGCCGATCGGCGCCCAGAGCCCGACGCAGTGTTCGTCGGTCTCGACCTCGATCCGCTCGCGCGCCGCGGTGCCCGCGTCGGTCGCGGTCCCGTCGGTCTCCAGCCAGCCGCGGGTGACGAGACGTTCGGTGGCCGCAGCCCATTCCCCGTCGTCCCACTGCCGGGTGGCGCGCACGATCGGTGTCGGGAGCCGGCCGGTGGCGGTGTGGATGACGTTGCAGTCGCACGGTCCGAGACGGTTGTCGGCGAGGACGACGAGGTGCGCGTCTCCGCGCCACTCGCGCAGCGGTGACCTGCTGCCACAGTGCAGTCAGCGGGTCGGATGGCAGGGGGACGGATGCGTTGGCCGCGGCCAGCGGTTTGCCGGCGTAGTCGGCCGCGGTGACGACGGGGTCGATCAGCGATCGTGCCTCGGCTATCTGATCGTCCGTCAGGCTCACCCCGGAGCGCCGTGGCGCGTGCTCGGCGGCCGTGTAGCGGGCGGCCTGCCACCGCTCGGGCGGCGCGGCGTCCCATACGCCTGTCATCGATCGCACCGCCCGGGGGCTGAAGTTGTAGAAGGTCGCGAGAGTGACCTGCCACGCGACCGCGCCCCCTCCGACCGCCGCTGGCAGCAGCTCACCGAGGCCCGCCTGACCGTCGAACCGGACATGCTGCGCATGGCGATCGAGCGCGGCGACCTCGAATGGGAGACCCGCGTGCGTGCCGCGCACCACAGGCTGGCGCGAACCCCGGAATTCGACCCCGAACAGAGCGAGTACTACAGCGACGCCTGGGCCGAGGCCCACCGTGGCTTCCACCGCGCGTTGCTGGAAGGCTGCGGAAACTCCGTCCTGCTGGAGACCTTCGACCGGTTGTGGACGGCGAGCGAGGTGGCCCGCCGTATGGCCAGCCACCACACCCCCGACCGCTCGGCCCCCGATGAACACGGAGACCTGGAGCAGGCCGCCCTCGCTCGCGACCCGGCTGCTGCCACCGACGCGCTGGTCCGGCAGACGTACGGTGACAGCGCCATCGCGAAGAAGGCCGCCACCGTGATCCGCTGCCTCGAGCGCATCCTGGACGGCACCGCGCCCGGCACCCCGTCGACCTCCGTCGAGGCGAAGCCGCCCTCACCGTAGGCAACTGACGGGCCGACCGGCCGGACCGGGGCACCGCGAATCCGCGTGCTGTCGTGGTCCGTGGTCAAGGTCGTCAGGGTCACGGGTCTGTCCCGGCGGGCGGCGACGGCGGCGGCGGTGCGCGGCGGCCGGGCGAACGGACGTCCGGGCAGGTCGGCGGCGGGCCGCGGCCCCGGGACGGCGGGCGGGTGCGGGTGGTTCGCGGCCGTACATGTCACAGCACTGTCCTGAGGCCCGTTCGGGCGGAACGGCTCGTCCGGGCGGGCGGTCCTGGTCTTCGGAAACCCGCTCGCACCGAGTACCAGGCACCGCCGCCCCAACCGGAGGAAAACACCATGCGCGTCCGCAAGCTCGCCTTCGCCACCCTGGCCGTCGCCGCCGCCCTCTCCCTCACCGCCTGCCAGGACGGCGAGGCGGGCACCGCGCAGGGCGCCCCGACCGCGTCCACCGGTGCCTCCGCCAGCGGCGCACCGGCCTCGGGCGCACCGGCCTCCGGTGCCCCGGGAAAGGGCAGCGCGCCGTCCACCGCCGCACCGGCCGGCTCCACCGGGGCCGGTAAGACCGCCAAGTGCCGGACCGCGGACCTGACCATCACCGCCGCGGACCGCACCGTCACCGGCGACGCCGACAACACCGTCGTGGTCGAGCTGAAGAACCACAGCGGCAAGGACTGCACGCTCTCCGGATACGCGGGCGTCGACCTGAAGACCTCCGCGGGCACGCTGTCCGCGAAGCGCTCCGGCGAGCCGGTCGTCGCGGGCGTCGTGAAGAACGGCAAGTCGACGTACTTCGGCATCAGTTACCCGGCCGACACCTCGGGCGGCTCCGGCGTCCGGATCACCGGCCTGGTGGTGACCCCGCCGGACGAGACCCACTCGGTCACCCTGTCCTGGCCGGGCGCCGGCTCGCTGCCCGTCACGGACGGCAGCGGCTCCCCGGTGAAGATCGGCCCGATGGGAAGCGCCGGCCAGGGCGAGTGACCACGGGCGCTCCGCCCTGGCCCGGCCCGTCGGCGGTTGTGCCGCTTCCTGCGGACCGTCTTGCCGACCAGTGGATGCAGCGCATCGCGGTGCGCAGGTACCGCAGGTGCAGGACGTCGCTGGGGGAGAAGGGGCCCGCGGCGGCTCGCCCGGTGCCGAGTGGGAGGGCCTGTCCGCTCCGATGCCCTCCGCGGGTGCGCCGGCCCGGCTACCTCCTCGCCGCTGCTCTGCAGACCCGGCCCGTATGCAGACGTACCTCGCCGACCGCGTCAACCGTCTCCCGCCGGGCATCTGCGGGGTACGCTCCTCGGCTGGACCGGCCGTCCGCGTCGTTCCGGCGGGGCCGGCTTGTGTCGCGTGGCGACCGAGCGGGTCGAGAGAGAGCGAGCCAGGGCATGGACGATCGGACCGTCTCCCGCAGGGCCGTCCTGGGGGCCGGTGTGCTGGGTGCCGGGGGTGCGGCGGGCCTCGCCGGGTGTTCGGGCGGCGGGGCGGGGCGGCAGGGTACGCCGCAGGCGAGGGGCTCGAGCGGGGCTGCGCCTTCGGCCTCCGTGAGCGTGCCGCCGTCCGCCTCCCCCGGCTCGCCGAAGGCCGCCGACTGGGCGGGGCTGGCCAAGGATCTGGAGGGGCAGTTGATCCGCCCCGGGGACGCGCGGTACGCCGCGGCCGGCCGGCTGTTCCAGCCGCAGTACGACGCGCTCCGGCCGCAGGGCGTCGCCTACCCGGGGCACGCCGAGGACGTGGCCGCCTGTCTGGCCTTCGCACGCCGGTACGGGCTGCCGGTGGCCGCGCGCAGCGGCGGGCACAGCTACGCCGGCTGGTCCTCCGGGAGCGGGCTGGTGATCGACGTGAGCCGGCTGGCCGGGGTGTCGGGGAACGCGGCCGGGGCACGGGTCGGCGCCGGGGCGCGGCTCATCGACGTGTACACCGACCTGGCCGCCGCCGGGGTCACGGTGCCCGCCGGGAGCTGCCCGACCGTCGGGGTCGCGGGCCTCACGCTCGGCGGCGGGATCGGCGTCACCGGTCGGGCCTACGGCCTGACCTGCGACAGCCTCACCGGGGCGGAGGTGGTGACGGCCGACGGCCGGATCCGGACGGTCGACGCCTCCTCCGAGCCCGATCTCTTCTGGGCGCTGCGCGGAGGGGGCGGCGGCAACTTCGGGGTCGTCACGTCGTTCTCCTTCCGGACGCACCCGGCCGCGGACTGCTCGTACGCGTTCCTGAGCTGGCCGTGGTCCAAGGCGGCGGCCGTCATCGCCGCCTGGCAGGCCTGGGCGCCGGCGGCGCCGGACGCGCTCTGGGCGGACCTGCACCTGCTGGTGTGGGCGGACGGGCGGACCCAGCTGGGCAGCACCGTCGTCCACCTCGGCCCGAAGGGCGAACTGGCCGACCTGATCGACCGGTTGGCCGTCGCCCCGGCCGTTCCGACGCTGCACGGGGCGTCCTACCTGGCGACCATGCAGGCGATGGGCGGGGTCTCCGGGTACTCACAGGCCGCCTCGCACCTGCCGGGCAGCCTGCCCGGCCAGAACCCCGCCGGGCGGGTGTCCCGCGGTTCGTACGGCGCCAAGTCCGACATCTTCACCCGGCCGCTCGACGACGCCGGCGCCCGGGCCCTGGTCGCCGCCGTCGAGCGCTACCCGCGCACCGGCCCGCAGGGCGGCAGTGCCGGGGTGGCGTTCGACGCCCTGGGCGGCGCGATCAACCGGGTGGGTGCGGGCGACACCGCCTTCGTCCACCGCGACGGTCTCTTCACGGCGCAGTACACCGCCAACTTCCCGGCGGGGGTGACCGGGGGCACCGGCGCCGACCGGTCCTGGAGCTGGCTGGACGGCGTGTGGACGGCGATGCGCCCCTACGCGAGCGGGCAGGCCTACCAGAACTACATCGACCCCCGCCTGGACGGCTGGGAGCAGGCCTACTACGGGGCTAACGCGGCCCGGCTGCGGAGCGTCAAACGCAGTTACGACCCGACCGGGCTGTTCAGGTTCCCGCAGGCCGTGCCGCTCGGCGGCTGACGCGGCCACGGCCGGGGCGGCCGGGTCCGGGACGGCGTCTGCCGCGTCGACGAACCGGACGGCAGGTGCGCGGCCGGTTCTGCGGGCGGCCCGATGGATGCCCGAAGACCGGGAGCCCCCTGACTGCACAGGGAAGGCGGTCAGCCTGTTTCGCAGGCCAAGCCGTCGCCGTCGCGGTCCGGATGGGCGCGCAGCCGGGATCACGCGGGCTCGCGTCCGCATCGACTCCCGCCAGCTGATCCACTGCCACCGACGCCGACGGCTGCCACGCAGGGCACCTGTCGGCGGGCCGGAGCACCTTCCGCTGCAAGACAGAGGCCGTGCCCGCCGTCACGAACGGCTCCGACGTCATCCCGTCGCCCGGGTCCGGCGACCACCCCACTGCGCAGCCGCCCGGGCCCGGTGGCGGTCATCAGTCGCAGGTGTCCGGTACCGCGACCAGCTTCTCCTTCTCCGGTACGGTGATGCTCAACCCGTGCAGGTCCGCTCGGTGATCGCCTGGTGCGCGCCGGCGCCGAGGGCGCCGCCGGGGCCGTGCTTTCTGCGCATGGCGAGTGCATCCGCGTCAGCACAGCTCGAGCAGCCGACTCATTCCCGACCGACCGACCGACTGCGGCGAAAAACCGAGTGACATTCCGTGGGCGCGTGACGCTGTCTCAAGTGCACCGCCAACCCGGCTCTCTCACCGGATACGCGCGGGGGACAAGGGAGCATCATGGAGGCGGGGCAAGCGGCGGGGGCCGTTGTGCGACAGCGCAAGGAGCGGGCACCCGCAAGCCGGCCCGCACAGCCTCCCGAGCGTTTTCGGCAGGCGCTGCAAGCCGGTGGAATCCCGGTCCTCGACCACGCACCGCGGCGGTCCACCGGGGCGGTCATGTCCGCGTTCCACACGTCCGAGGGTACGGGCGGTGCACCGTCCGGCAGTTGGTGGCAGCGACGCCGGCTGGAGTGGATCGTGTGTCTCGCGGCCGAGCTGCGTGGCACATGGGGGCACGACTTCGCCGAAGGCCTGCCGGACGCCGACGACCTGCTGGTCCTGGTACGTCGCACCGCCGGGCAGGCAGCCGCGGCCGCGGCTGACCGCAGGCCGGCTGCGGAGGCGGTAACAGCTGCGATTCGGGAGGCTGCGCAGCACTTGGCCGACGCTGTTCCCGCCCTGGAGGCGGCCGCCCGGCTGTGGCCGACTCGCGCGTGCGCGCTTGCCTGCGCTCAGCTCGGTGCGGCGGCCCGGTCGATGGCCGACGCGGCCCAGGCCCTGGGTTCCGCCGCTGCGCCACCGTCCTCCGATCCGGATCTGTGACACCGGCCGGCGAAGCTCCGGCAGTTGCCAGGCCGGTCACGCTGTGGGCTTGCGGGCGCCGCCGGGGCGCCGCCGGGTGACAGGGCTTGATGCGCGGGCGGTGCGCCGGGGCGGCCGGGTGTGGCTGGAAGCCGCCGGGGTTGCCATTGTCGAGGTCGTACGGGTCGTAGGCGTCGGTGGAGTGGGTGCCGCCGTTCCGGTGCTCGTCGGACCGGGTGCTCTCGAGCGAGGTGGACAGCGGGTTGTGCCCGCTCGTACTCGAGGCAGGAGTCGACGGACTCGATAGCCGTAAACCCGGGTGCCGTCCCAGCGGGTGCGTTCAGGGGTGGCCGGCGAGTGCGGCGCGAAGCCGGTCGAGCCGGGCGACGGTGCGGGCGGCCCAGCCGTCGCGCGGGTGCAGCGGCACACTCGCCCTCACCCCGCTGTGTACCGGGTCGCGGACTTCCAGCACGAACGGGTCGGCGGTGTGCAGTCGGAGGTGGGCCGCTTCAGGTGGGGCAGGCGCGTCGGGGGCCTCGCCGAAGAGGTCGGGGCCGGGGACCCACCTGCCGGTGGCACAGGGGCATCGGGTCGGCCGACGATGCGCAGCGACGATTGCGGGAGCCACGCCCTGCCGTCACCGTTCCGGGCGACGATCGGCTCCCCGCGCGGTGTGCGGCATGATCGCGTCGTCCGGGATCACCCCGAGCCGGCCTGCCTGGTAGTCCTCCATGGCCTGGATGATTTCGGCCTTGGTGTTCATCACGAACGGCCCGTACTGGAAGACCGGCTCCCGGATCGGCTCCCCGCCCAGGATCAGCACGTCCAGGTCGGCCGTGTCGCCGTCGGGCCGGCTGCTCGCCGTGACGGTCAGGGCGCCGCCCGCGCCGAGGACCGCGAGCTGGTGAGCGGCGAGGGGTCGACCTTCGGTCCCCACCGAACCGTGTCCCGCCAGCGCGTAGACCAGCGCGTTGAAGTCGGGCCGCCAGGGCAGTACCAGGCGCGCTCCGGCAGCGATGGTGGCGTGTACGAGAGTGATCGGCGTGAACGTCGAGCCGGGGCCGGCATGTCCGTCGAGCTCTCCGGCGATGACCCGCACCAGCGCGCCGCCGTCGGCAGAGGACAGCAGCGTGACCTCGGGGCCTTCGATGCTCTGGTACTTGGGCGGGTTCCACTTGCTGGCCCTGGGCAGGTTGACCCACAGCTGGATGCCGTGGAACAGGCCACCGGAGACGACCAGCGCCTCGGGCGGCGTCTCGATGTGCAGGATCCCGCTCCCCGCGGTCATCCACTGCGTGGCGCCGTCGGTGATCAGACCGCCGCCCCCGTGCGAGTCCTGGTGCTGGAAGAGACCGTCGATCATGTAGGTGACGGTTTCGAAGCCCCGATGCGGGTGCCAGGGCGTCCCCTTGGGTTCGCCCGGTGCGTAGTCGACCTGGCCCATCTGGTCCATGTGGACGAACGGGTCGAGCGACTGTGTCGGAACACCGGCGAAGGCCCGGTACACCGGGAAGCCCTCGCCCTCGAACCCGCTGGGCGCAGAGGTCACCGTCGTGACCGGCCGCTGCGCGGCGACCTGCGGATCGGGCTCGGCGATACGCGGCAGATCCAGCACGTTGTCCACGGTCACGGCGGGCATGACACCCTCCCCGAGGGGGTCGGAAGGTCCGATCCAGTCTAGTGTTCGGGCGGCCCACGGGCATCTCACGCACCGGGCACTCGATCTTCGTGACCCGGCCGGGGCTGTGGTCTCGGCTCTGAGCGCCGGGCCCGGGCCGGGTTCGGTGGCCGTGTCCGGCTCAGCGGTGGCGCAGTGACCGGTGGTGCGGCTGAGGTCGACGCGTCCACGGCGGTGGCGGCCGCTGCGTGGCGGCGCCTGCGGGGGCGGTGGTGGCGGTTCACAGGCTTGCGGCGCAGGTGATCACCACCTCCCGCCTCCCGTTGTCCGCCTCCGCACCGGCCCTCGTCCTGGCGCCCCGCGTGTCGTTGTCGCAGGGGTGCCCGCCCATGAGCGCCAGCCGCACCCTGGTCACCCAGCAACCGGTCGCCCCGCAGTACGCCGCCCGGCCCGTCGGCGCCCTCGCCCGGACCGTCGCGGCCCGGTCCCCGTGCCGGCTACCGCCGCCGGTCCGCCAGCACCTCGGACGACGCTTCCCACTGGTGCGGAACCGGCGGGAGGGACGACGGTGCGCCCGCCCCGTCCTGCTGCAGCGAGACTGTGCGCGTGGGCGCGGGGATCGAGATGCCCTCCGTCCGGTACCGCTGGTGCAGGCGCTTGATGAACTCGTGCTTGATCCGGTACTGGTCGCTGAACTCGCCGACGCCCAGGATCACCGTGAAGTTGATCCTGGAGTCCGCGAAGGTGTGGAAACGGACGAGGGCCTCGTGGTCGGGCACGCCACCGCTGATGTCGGCCATCACGCTGTCGACGACGTCGAGGGTGACCTTCTCCACGTGGTCCAGGTCGCTGTCGTAGCCGACTCCGACCTGGACCAGGATCGACAGCTTCTGCTCGGGCTGGGAGTAGTTCGTCATGTTCGTCCGCGCCAGGCGGCCGTTGGGGATGATCACCAGGTTGTTCGACAGGTTGCGCACCACGCTGTTGCGCCAGTTGATGTCGACGACGTACCCCTCCTCCCCGCTGGTGAGCCGGATGTAGTCACCCGGCTGGACCGTCTTCGAGGCGAGGATGTGCACACCCGCGAAGAGGTTGGCGAGGGTGTCCTGCAACGCCAGCGCGACCGCGAGACCGCCCACCCCGAGGGCGGTGACCAGCGGGGCGATGGACACCCCGAGGGTCTCCAGGGCCACGAGGGCGCCCATCGACAGCACCACGATGCGGGTGATGTTGACGAAGATGGTCGCGGACGCGGCGACGCCCGTCCGGGACGCGGCCACCGACTGCACCAGCCCGGCCACGACCCGGGCCGCGCTGAGCGTCGCGATGACGATGAGCACGGCCGTCAGCGACTGGTTGACCAGCCCCGCGATCCGCGCGGTGAGCGGCAGGACGGAGGCGGCCACCGCGGCTCCGGCGATCACGGCCGCCCAGGGGACGATGGTGCGCAGCGCGTCGACGATGATGTCGTCCCCGCTCCACTTGGTCCTGCCCGCGTGCTTGCCCAGCCACTTCATCAGAGCCCGCAGCACCAGGCCGGCCACACAGCCGGAGGCCAGCGCGATGCCGGCCACCACCCAGTCGTGCAGGACCAGTTCCCGGGTCACCGTCCCGCCCCCGCAGCGTGGAGGGAGAGGGAACGGGCCGCCGCCGGCCGCCGTACGTGCTGTGTCGTCACCTTGTCGCCTGTCAGGTCGTGTTGTGCGCAGCCGCGCTGGAGCGGATGTACGCATTTCGAACGGAGTGCCATCCTGCCCCATGGCCCGGTTGCCGCCACAGCCGGACCCCGGTGTTCCGGCCGCCCGGCCGGCCGGTGGGGGAACGGCGGGAGCACGGAGGGACCACTCCGTCCGTGCGGCAGCGGGGTTGCCTTCGGCTGAAGCCCGCTCATCCCACCCCTTCGGCCGGCCCGAACCCGGCCGGCCCGTCTCCTGCACGGGCGGTCGACGTGCCAAAGCCTTCGGTGGGAGGGCCCTTCCGCACCGCTGAGGCACGCTCCCTTCTGCCCGTCCGCGGGCAGAAGGGGCCCGTCAATTCCGCCCACTGATACGACGTGATCCAAGAGGCAGGCCCGACCGGCTCTCGGCGCCCGCCGGACACCGCGCGGACCGGCGCCGGGACCGTAGCCCGAGAACTCGCCGACGAGCTGGAGCACCGCGGCGTGGACGCCGTGTGGGAGGCGGCGCTGCTTCTGCGCGGCGTGCCCGCCACCCGGCCGGTCCTCGGGCTGCCGGAGTTCACCGGGCGGAGCGCCTGCGCCACCCGGCCCGCAGCTGGCAGCTGGTGCCCGACGACGGCGCCCGGGCCGGCTGGGGCGCTGTGCCGTGAAGCGGCAGTCGGGCCGTCTGCGTCAGACGTTCTGCGGGGTGATGCCCTGGGCGTAGTGGAAGAGGCCTGCCGGGTCGTAGCGGTGTTTGACCAGGGTGAGGCGGGTGTAGTTGTCGCCGTAGTAGGCGTGCTGCCAGTCGGTGAGGTCGGGGTCGGGGAAGTTGACGTAGGCGCTGTGGGTGTTCAGGCGGCGGCGCAGGGTGTGGTGGACGGCGCGGGTCTGGGCCAGGAGGCGGTCCACTTGGTCGGACGGGGTGCCGGGCTTCCAGTGGGTGCCGATGTCGATGACGTAGGTCGCGGTGCGGTGGGGGTAGGCGGTTTCGTCGGGGCGGGGCCGATCGCTGGCGCCGCCCATGGCGAAGAGGGTGACGTAACCGGTCGCGCCGGAGGGGCCGGGCTGCCAGGTGCGGGTCCACTCGACGATGTCCGCCACGGTGGCGGGGCTCAGCCACCGGTCGGGGACGAGGGACTTGGAGGCGTAGCAGTCCTCGGCTCCGGGAGGTTCCATGAGGTAGTCCTGGGCGGTCCAGAAGTCGCGTTCCTCGATGAACGCCTTGTCGGGGTGCAGCTCGAGGATCGGGGCGAGGAGGCGGCGCAGGATGCCCTCGGGGCCGAGGTACTGGCCTAGGAACCACAGCACGGTGTGGCCGTCGCCGGTGTTCTTGAAACCGACGCGGATGTCGAGGTTGCCGGCCCGGTCCGCGTCGAGGAGGTGCTGGAGTTCGCCGACGGCGGGCTGGGCGGCGGTGAGCGGGAAGGTCAGGTCGAAGACGGTGGCGCGCTGCCGGTCGACCGGTACGGCGTCGAAGACGAAGGCGGTGTTGATGCCGAAGTTGCCGCCCGCGCCGCCGCGGCAGGCCCAGAACAGGTCGGGGTTCTCGTCGGCCGCGGCGCGCACCAGGGTGCCGTCGGCGAGGACGAGGCGGGTCTCGACGAGCCGGTCGCAGGTCAGACCCCACTTGCGGTCGTTGAAGCCGAGTCCGCCGCCGAGGGTCAGGCCGGCCACGCCGACGCCGGGGCAGCGCCCGCCGGGGAAGTACAGGCCGGCGGCGCGGGCGGCGTAGACGTCGGAGTTGGTGGCGCCGCCGCCGAGGTGCAGCCGCCTTCCCGCCGGCGTGACCCGGTTCATCGCACGGAGGCTGACGACCAGGCCGGTGGTGGTGGAGTACCCGGCGTAGTTGTGGCCGCCGGAGCGGGGTGCGAGGGGCACGTCGTGGCGGGTGCACCAGCGGACGGCGGCGCTCACGTCGTCCTCGGTGGCGCAGGCGAGCACTCCGGCAGGTCGGACCGCGGCGTAACGCTGGTTGTCGGCGACGGCCTGGAGCGGGTAGTCGGGGTCGCCGGGGCGGTAGAGCCGGGCGGCCGGGCTGAGCCGGCGGCGCAGGTCCCGCCAGGCGGCGGGCCCGGGGTCCAGCGGGCGGGGGTGCGGGGCGGCTGCGGCCGAGGGCGTGGGGGATCCGGGCGCGAGGGCGAGGCCGGCTGCGGCGACGGCACCGGTGCGCAGGACGGATCGTCGGTCGATCGGCATGGGGCTCCCGTTCTGCACGGCGCCCGGCGGGCCCGTCCCGCGGCGCACAGCGCAAGGGTGGGGCCGCACGGGGCTATGAGCCGCGGTGACACTCGGTAGTCGAACGGGATTCACGCGAATGCCCGGGCCTACCCGGTGGGCCTGCGCCTGCCCGGGGCGGCGGTCACGGTGGACATGGCGGTGGTGGGCTTCTGCGACTCCTCCGGCCTCAACGTCCTGCCGAACGCCGGGCCCCGCCGGCAGGGCGTCCCGGTGCAGATGCCCCGCCTGGACGGCAAGTACCTGCTTGCCGCCTCCGATCCCGGCTGTCCGCCGAGGACGTCGCGCTCGGGTACAAGAAAACGCGCTCCGGAGCCGTGGGTGGACGGCTCCGGAGCCTCGTCATGCCAATCGCCGCAGGTCGGCCCGCAGATTCAGCTCTGCCGTATGCCGGCCGACCGTCGAGCCCGGGGTCGAGTGCGTCCTTGGCCGGAGCACAGGATCAGCGAGGGCCGCTCTCGCGTTCGGCACATACCCATGGTGGCGATCACGTTCGGGACGGTGCTCGACACCGGGCTGTGAAGAACAAGCTCAGAGCATGTTCGTGTAGATGTTCCAGCCGGCGCCGAACTTCACCCGGGCGGCGAAGGTCGCGGTGCCGGCGTTGCCCGTCGAGGAGTACCGGTACATGTCGCCGTTCTTGACGCGGGCGAGCACGTCGCCCTTGCTGTCCCCGTCGATGTCACCCGGCGCGATCAGCATGTCGTAGACGTCCCAGCCGGTGGCGACCTGTTCCCGGGCGGCGAACGGCGCGGTGGACGTCCCCGTGCCCTTGAAGAGGAACAGCCGGCCGGAGGTGTCCCGGGCGAGCAGGTCGGGCCGTCCGTCGCCGGAGTAGTCGCCGGCGCCGACCAGCGCGTTGTAGGCGTTCCAGCCGCTGCTGACCTTGATCGGCGTGCCGAGCCTGGGGTACACCGCCCCGTCGCCGGGGTGCAGCCACAGGACGCCGGCCGCGTCGCGGCTGAGCAGGTCGCCCTTGCCGTCGCCGGTCAGGTCGCCGGGGCCGACCATCAGGTTGTAGTTCCAGGTCGAGCTGACCTTCTTGCCGCGGATGTACAGGTCGCTGCCGATGTTCTGCACGTAGATGGCGTGGTTGTGGCTGTTGAGCCCGGTGGCGTACGTGTTGCGGGAGCCGCGCGGCTCCGTGCCGACCCCGGTCGGCGGCGTCCGGTAGGTGCCGTCGGCCAGCGCCTCGTACTTGACCAGGGTGCCGTCGGTCTGGGTCATGACGTTCTGGGACTTGCCGTAGAGCTGCGTGGTGCCGGCACCGACGATGAACCTGTTGAACTCGTAGCCGTCGCCGAAGTACTCCGGTGCGGCGAAGTGCCCGCCGCCGGTGGACTTGAACCAGTACTGCACGCCGTCGCGGTCGCGGGCGAGCAGGTCGCTCAGGCCGTCGCCGTCCCAGTCGTCCGGGCCGGTGATCACGTTGTAGGCGTTCCAGCCGGTGCCGACCTTGACCCGGGCCTTGAGCGGAGCGGTGGCGCTGCCGGCCCCCTTGTGGAACCACAGCTCCCCGGCCAGGGTGCGGGTGAGGACGTCGCCGAGGCCGTCGCCGTCGACGTCGCTGGCCCCGACGATCTGGTCGTAGATCCCCCAGCCTGAGCCGACCTTGACCCGCGCGTTGAAGGGCTTGGTGACGGTGCCCGTCCCCGTGTAGAGCCACAGGTCACCGGCGAAGTCGCGGGCCAGCAGGTCGGGGTGGCGGTCTCCGGTGACGTCCCCGGTGGCGATGACCCGGTTGTACTTCTGCCAGCCGGTGCCCGACCACAGGGGCGCAGACGTGGAGGTCGGGCCGGCCTCGTAGAGCGTGAGGACGCCGTCGAAGGAGAGGGAGAGCAGTTCGGGCTTGGTCGTGCCGCCCACGTCGCCCACCGGCAGCAGGTCCTTGAACGAGGCGTCGGGGTCGGTCTTGGAGATCGCGTAGTCGCTCCACTCCCGGAGCGACGTCAGGTAGACGGCCGTGGACTGATCGTACTCCATGGAGATCAGGTCACTGCGGCCGTCGCCGTCGACGTCGTGCCGCGGCTTGGCGGCGGCGGTCACCTGCTCGGACGGCCCGGACGGAGCGGGCATGACGACGGTCGGATACCCGCCGGCGCCGGGCGGCGCGGCATCGGGGTCCGACACCGGTGCGGCGTCGGTCACCGGCTGCGCGACGACGGGGTCGGCCGCGCGGTGCTGCGGGGCGGCCGTGCTCGGGGCGGTGGCGAGAGCGCCGACAGCCAGGGCGAGGACGCCCCCGGCGGCCAGGACCCCCAGACGTCCGCGGTACGGTGCGGTCAAGATCCCCCCTCGGGATCGAACGTGTGGACCCACCCGGGCGCCTCGTGCCCCGCGACCGGGACACGCGTCGGCGCGTGAACGGTCCCCACTTCCTTCCCGCACCGTACGGACCGATCCTGTGGATTCCTTGTGAAGCTGCTTCACCTCCGCCACTCCGACGACGCGCCGTGATCGCCGCCATCCGCGCCGGCGGCGCGGCGCGGTCGCACAGGAAGGCCTCGGCAACGTGTCAGCCGCTTCTCACGGTTCGAACCTCCGTGGACGACTGTGCGGCCACGCTGCGGGAATGCCGTACGAGCTCAACGCCGTCATTGGAGGTTTCGACCTCCTCATGAGCCGGACCGCACGGGACAAGGGCTTCGTACCCGGTCGTACGGCAAAGCCCCTTCGGCCGGAGTCGACCGCCTCGCCCAGCGGCCGGTACTCGTAGCCGATCAGCCCTGTCGGACACCGATCTGCAGCAGATCAGCGACGATCTCGGCGGGGACCTCTGGTGAACCGCTGATGCGGATCACGTCGTACTGAGGCAGTCGCAATGGCGGCAGGTCCTGGCTCACGCGAGACATCTTCCTCGTGCCCCGGCGGAACCGGGAAGCTGCGAGCTGGGCATGCCACCGAGGAATGTCGGACCTGACATCACGCGTTCAAGTTCAGTACCCACCGCCCCCGCACCCGCCGAGTGAATGGACACACTCCAAGTCCATTTGTCTACAAGGGTATTGCCTCGACCGGGTGGCCGCATAAATCTCACCGAAGTGCGTTTTCGAACCTCCGTGGCGAGGAACAAACTCCGGCACGGCGCAGGCAAGTGCCGCACGCGCGAGGTGTGCGGACCCGGGGTGGCACCGGGTCGACCGAACACGTCATCCGCCAGGAGGCATCTATGGCCGAGCCCCGCACTCCTGTGACTACTCTGCGTGTTCAAGGCGTCCACACTCCGCAGCGGTCGGCGGCTCCTCCGGCCTGGTCCGCTCGGGTGCAGACGCCGCCGGGACCGAACCCGCGCAGGCTGTCGGCGCCGACAGGTCCACGCCGAGACCATGCCGTGAGCGTGATCGACGGCTGCCGTAACGGCGCTCGGACGGCACCGGCGCACCACCGGATGAACGGTGCCATCGGATGAACGGCACCGAAGTCGAGGCGTACCGGCTCTCGATCGTCGCCTGCGGACGACTTCGGACCGCACTGCAGCGGCACCGCCTGGAACTTGCCGGACCGCGGGGGACCGCCCGTTCACCCCGGGCGAACCCGTGGTCCGGCTGGGCATCGGCGGCACCGGGAATGGCGCGCCGGATGCCCCCTTGGTCCTGAGACCTACCGGCTGAGGCCCACCCGGCTGTGGCACTCGCCCGTCACATCGGCAACGAGTCCACGACCGCTCGTCCCGGAACACGCATCGAATCGAATGTGCGGCGAATCGAACGGAGCCCGGCAATGAACCCTTCAAGACCCGCGACCATGGGCAGTGGTCTCTCCCGAGCTGTCTCCCCTCTGGCGGCTACCTGGCTCGTCAGCGTCATAGGCGAGCACCGCTACGAGACGCTGCTGGAGTGGGAGTCGACGCCGCCGCACCGGGCGGTCCTGCCGTGCGGGCTCGGGTGGGACGTCGCGCGGATGCCCGAGGGCCTCGGCCTGGCCGTCCTCGCACGCCTCGGAGGGACGGGCCTGGACCAGGTCGGCCCGGTCCTGCGGGATCTACTCGGCCACCGGATGTACTGGTTCATCCCCACCGGCCACACCGAGGAGTGGCGGCGACTGGGAGCGGACGTCCACCTCCTGACCAGGGGGTGCTTCCTCGTCGTGCCTCACCCGGACATCCCGGGCGACGGCTCGGCCGAGTGGGAGCACTGGCCCGCCCGTACCGGGACGCTGACCGACCCCGGCCGGCTGGCCGCCACGGTGGCTGACGCGCTGGCCGGGCAGTCCCTCCAGACGGCGGCCGCCGGCCCGAGGAAGTTCCCAGCCCGGGCTGTCGGCTCGGGAAGCGGCGCGCCTCAGGGATACCGGGCGCACGCCCAGAACATCACCACAGCCGGAGATCTGCCGATTTCTTCGGATCCGTCACAGCTGGTCGGTACCTCCTGCACAATCGGCCCCACCACTCACGCGCAGTCCGAGGAGGATCGGCTCATCACAGCACAGCCGGACCGCAACATCGAGAACACCGAAGACGCATTGATGGTCCGCCCATACGTTCTGGCTTCCTCGCTGGAGCCCCGGCCCGCACCGATGCCTGGTCAGGACCCGTTCAACACAACGATCCTCCCTCTGGATACCGCCACTCCGACGCCCGCCCGGCCGATTCCGGCTCAGCCGACGCCTTTTCATGCCCGGACGGCGGCGGCACATCCCGTGCCGCCGATGCCGCCGGCGCCGCCCACGTCCGAGCCGCCCCTCCCGAAGCCGCCCGTCGGGCCGCCCGAGGAGCAGCACCCGGAGGGTCGACCCGACCTCGGCACCTCGGACGCCCTTGTGGAGCCCCATCGCTCCCCGGACGGCCGCGCCGGGCGACGCCACGAGCGGAAGGCGAGCCGCCAACGGAGCATCATCACCCGGGCCGGCCTGGGCATTGCGGCAGCCGGCGTGGGGATCGCCCTCCTGCCCGCCCTCTCGGGCGAGGACGGGAAGAAGAGTGACCAGGCGCTGCCGGTCCCCAGCGGCAGCCCCTGGGTCCAGCCCCCGACCGACCCCTTGCCCAGCGCCATCCCCTCGGCCGAGACCGCCTCGGCCTCCGCAGCCCCCACCGACGCGGCCGCCGAGGCTCCCAGGAAGGCCACGACCGCCAGAATCCCTGCCCCGCAGGCAGTCTTCGCCACCACCGCCCGCACCATTGCCCCTTCCACGCCGACGCCGCCCCCGACCGCTGCGGCCATGCCCCGAACCCTCCGGCCCGGCGACACGGGGACGGATGTGATGGCGATGCAACAGCTGCTGGTCACCGTCTCCTGCGGGAACCTCGACAAGTCCCTCGTCACCGGCACCTTCGACGACTCGACCGAGAACGCGGTCACCCAGTACCAGCGCCGACGCCACATCAAGGGCGAGACCGGCGTGTACGGTCCGAAGACAAGCGCCGCCCTGCAGACCGAGGCGCAGGATCGGGAGTGCTGAGGTCACTGATCCCTCCGCTCACAGCCCACGGGATGCGTGAGCGCGCTTCAAGGAGCATGTAGAGACGGATTCCGGCGTCAGGGCGGCTGTGGCGGGGAGGAACCGGCGCCGCAAGCCGCCCACCGCGCGGAGCAGGTCGGACGAAGACGGATTTCGTGCGGCGCGCCGCCCAGCAGGGCATCCGGGTGCCCAACGCCTCTGCCCTGCTGCTCGCAGATCCGATTCCCGTCGAGACGGGGGTGGGCCACCCGATCGGACCACACGGCGGGCTCGGTCCGAGCGCGTTCTACTGCACGATGCCGCTGGTGCTCGCCGGCTTCCTCGGCGGCAACGCCATCGGCAACGGGAGTCGACGTCGCGCTCGGCTGCACCGACAACGAACCGGGCCCCTGGCGCACCCGGCGGCGTGCCGTCCCGATCACCCGGCGCCGGACCTGGGTGGTCGAGTCGGTGATGACCACCGGGGCTCTCGCTGGTCACGTCGGCCGCCGTCGTGCCGGCCACGATCGGAATCCTGGGCATGGACGTGGGCCACCTGCCGTCGCTGTTCCTCTTCTCGTTCTGCGCGACCACGGCGGTGGGCCGTGGCGTCGGAGCGGAGGGGCTGAGGTTGCTGCCACTCCCCGTCGCCCCGGTCGTCCTGCGCCTGGCCGCACAGAAGTCGACCACCGTCTCCGTCCACCACCACGAACCCGAGCCCACCCCGCTGCCCCGGCAACGGACCCCCGCACACCGGCCCCGGGCAGCCGATGTGCGGGTCCGTTCAGCTCACTGCACCGCCCTCCAGCGACGAAAGCGGCGCACAGGGGGCGACCAGGGTCTACCAGCACCGGTTCCCGGTCCGGATGCACAAGGTGCGCCGGTGGTATCCCAGCCAGGGCATCCACCGCATCATCTGGCGCGGCTCCTGCATCAAAGGGCCATCCGACGCACCGCTGCCGGTCACGGAGAAGGCCTACGTCCGGCGGTGACCAGCCCCGCGGAGAAACCGCTCGATGCCCACGTCCGCTCGGCGTACGCGTGGCGGGCTCAGGCCTTCCTGTAGCGGGCGTGATCGATGTGCCAGATGTAGGAGCAGGCGATGGATTCCAAGGCTCCGGCATGCTGCGCCAGCAGGGCCGAGTCGCCGGCCGCGAGTTCGT
This sequence comes from Kitasatospora sp. NPDC051914, assembly GCF_040680995.1. Lineage (NCBI taxonomy): Bacteria > Bacillati > Actinomycetota > Actinomycetes > Kitasatosporales > Streptomycetaceae > Kitasatospora > Kitasatospora sp. NPDC051914. The sequence continues at coordinate 64,638 of NZ_JBFAXX010000010.1, read as the reverse complement.
CGATCCCGTGCCGGGCAGCCGTGGCGCGCTCTTCCCCCAGGAGGGAAGCTGCTGCGTATGCGGTGGGGATGTCGCAGCTCTGCTCTCTCGTGATCAACGAGATGAGGTTCAGCGAGTTCGGGACGCCCTTGGCGGATTCCCTTGCGTAGGAGCCGAGGTCGTTCAGCACGCCGGCGAGGTCTGCGACGGCGGACTCCGGTTGCCGCACTGCCTGGGAGTTTCGCGCTTCTTCCGGCAGCTCGTACCGCAGAACGACTTCGGCAACGGCGATGAGGGTCCGCACGAGCACGGTGTGGGGGCGTATCGCGAGGTAGTCACGCATCTTGACGTGATCGGGTTCGGCCAAGTGATGCGCTTCCCAGAGGATGCCGAAGAGGACGTCCCTGAGATAGCCGGTGATCCGCAGGTACTGGGCGGTGGTGGCCCGGGTTCGCAGCCTCACGAGGAGGTCTTGGAGTGCTTCGTCGAAGGGGCCGGCGTCGCCGGGCGGCTCGCCGTCGGCCAGGAGATGGACGCAACCCTGGATTCGGCGCACCAGTTGGGCAGGGCTGCCTGTCGCCGCCGCCTCGCCGTAGGTGTCGTCGAACGCGGTGAGCCACAGGAAAAGGTCCGCGCACAGGAAGAGGCCGTCCGGCTCGGCGGTGGGGAAGGTCCGGGCCACCCCGTGCGCCACGATGTCGCAGAGGGTGCGCCGTGCGTCGGGCGGACCGAGGAGCGGGAACCGGTGGAGCCATTGCCCCACGTGCGCCCGGATGTGGTCCGCGTGCGGGCTGGTCGGGAAGGGGCCGGGGAAGGTACGGGAGAGGTCGGGCATGGGCAGGGTGGCGATGCCCGTCCGATCGGTGGTGGTCACGCTGCCTCCCGTGCCGCTGCATGCCCTCTGGCCTCGGCGATCATGTGGAGGGAGGAGGGATGAACGGTGATGGCGGGGACGGGCCGGACGGTGGTACCGGGGACGGGGCGCAGTGTCCAGCGGGAGGCGATGAGCGCGGTCAGGACCGTTGCCTCGGCCCAGGTGAACCCGTCGCCGATGCACATGCGCTTCCCGGCACCGAAGGGGATGTACGCGCCCCGGGGAGGCTGCGGTCGCTCGGGAAGCCAGCGGTCCGGGTCGAAGCGCAGTGGGTCGGGGTACAGCTCCGGGTCCCGGTGGAGCGCGTACGGGCTCCACACCAGGTCGGCCCCGGCGGGCAGGAGCGCGGTGCCGAGCCGCACCGGGACGGTGGCCTGACGGGTCACGATCCAGGCGGGGTTGTGCAGGCGCAGTGTCTCGGTGACGAGTCTGCGGGTGAGATCGAGCCGGGGGAGGTGGTCGGCGGTGGGCCGGCCGCCGGCCAGCACGGCGTCGACCTCCCGGTGCAGCCGCTCCTCCAGGCCGGGGTTGCGGCCCAGTTCGTGGAAGAGCCACGCCATGGTGACCGCGGTGGTCTCGGAGCCTGCGGCCAGCAGGGCGGTGATCTCGGACAGGATCTCGTCGTCGTCCAGGGGCCGGCCGTCCTCGTCGCGGGCTTCGAGGAGCAGGGAGACGATGTCGTCGTGGGCTCCGGGGTCCGCCCGGCGGGTGGTGACGAGGTCGCTGACGGTCCGGCGCAGCAGCGCGTTCGCGGCCCGGAGCCTGCGGTTGCCCGGGAGGGGCAGCCGTTCCCAGCCGGAGACGGGCGCGACGGCGCGACGGATGGCGGCCTGGAAGACGGTGTCGACGCCGTTCATGATCGCTTGTGCCGGGCCGCGGTCGGGGGTGGTGGAGAACAGCACCGACATGACGATGCCCTGGGTCATGAGCTGCATCTCGTGCAGCACGTCGAGCCGTGCTCCGTCTCCCCAGGCCCGGAGTGCGTCCTGCGCGGTGGTGCTCATCGTGTCGACGTAGGAGTCGATGCGCTCGCGGTGGAAGGCCGGCTGCATCAGGCGGCGGCGTTGCAGGTGCTGCCGCCCTTCGGCGATCGGCAGCGGTGATCCGCCGAACAGGCGGAGCTTGTCGAAGAGTCGGCCCTTGCTGAAGTTCGCGGACTGGGCGGTGAGCACCTCCCAGACGAGTTCGGGCGAGTTGACGACGAACACCGGCCGCGGGCCGACCCTGATCTGCACCACGTCGCCGTGGTCGCGCAGCCGTTGCATGAACGCCAGCCTGTCCCGGAGCAGGGGCACCACGTGTCCGACGACGGGCAGGCGTCCTGGTGCGTGCGGCGGGGTCGTCGTGTCGGCGGTCACGGGAGGTACTCCGTTTCGTGGCGGGTCCGCAGCAGGTGGCGGGCGGCGACGACCTCGGCCTGGATCATGGCCTGCGGTGCGTAGAGGGTCTTGTCGTGCCAGAGGGCGGGGTGCCGGTGATCGGGTGTGCCGGCTGTGTCGTGCAGGAAGGCCCCGGCGCGGTCCAGTGCGCGGGTGTGCGCCGGCTGCCGCACCGTCCCGGACGTGCAGAGCAGGATCTTCACGGCGTAGGCGGTCTCCTCGGCGGTGCCGCCCCAGACGCCCCAGGAGCCGTCCTCGTGCTGGGTGGCCAGCACCCATGCGGCGGCCGCCTCGACCGCTCGGCGCCGCCGGAACCCTGGGAAGGGGGCCAGCGCGGTGACGCACCGCTCGGTGGCGTAGTAGGGCGAGGCGTGCCACTTGTCGGTCCAGTGGCCCTGCGGCTGCTGGTGCTCGACGAGCCAGTCGGCCACCCGGTCCATGACGGGACGGTGGGTCGCCGCCGCCTCCGGATGGTGGCGGAGGTGGGCGCAGAGGGCCTGGAGGGCGTGCGCGTTGGCGCTCAGGGACTTGGTGTCCTCGCCGACGTAGCAGTCGTAGTGGTGACCGTTGTCGAAGACGGCGAGCGGGGCGGGGTCGCGGGGCCGGTCGACCAGGGCCGCGACGAGTACGGCCATGGCGGTGTCGTCGGCGTCCACCATCAGGCCGGGTGCGCCCCGGACGCCCTCGGGGTCGTAGAGGTGGTCGGCCCACTTCCGCAGAGTGGACACGCCCCGGGACGCCAGGCCGGCCCGGGCCAGCGCGGCGGCGACCCAGAGCCGCTCGAAGACCGTGATCGGTGCTGCTTCCGGGAGGAGGCCGCCGTAGCGGTGTGCCACGGCGGCGAGTTCGTCGGCCGCGCGCTCCCGGTGGGAGTGCTGCGGGGAGCGGTCCGCGGCGGCGAGCCAGGCCGCGGTGGCGGCCGGGGAACTGCCGAGCAGCCCGTCCGCCTCGGGCAGCAGCACGTCCGGGAGGTGTCCGGCGACGCCCTCGAAGGTGTGGTGCAGCTTGAACGGGACCCCGCCGGCGGCCCGGCACTTACGGGCGACCGCTCCGGGCGCTGCGGCGCTGTAGCCGCCCGGGACGACGGGACGAGGGCCGCGGTGCCAGGGCCCGAGGTGCGGGAGGCCAGCAACCTGGGGCCGGTCGAGGCGCTCGTTGACGGCGGCGACCAAGCCCGGGACGAGGATCTCGGCGGCCGCGGTGTCCGGCCACGGCCCGGCCGACGGCAGGCGCCCGAGCGCGGCGAGCCCTCCGGCCGCCGCCGCGGCGAGCCGGTCCGCCGCACCGCCGGCCAGGGGATCCCGCTGCAGCACCGCGAGTACGGCCTCGACGGCGCTCAGCGTCGGCAGGAGCCGGTAGGGCTCGGGCCCCTCGCCCCAGCTGCCGTCCGCGGCCTGCTCGCGCAGCAGGTGGTCGATCCGGGCCTGTCCGCCGGGCAGCCACGGTGCCGCGGACAGCACACGGGCCGTCTCGTACAGGGACGGGCGGACGCTGCCCCAGGGGTCGGCGTCGACCGCGTCGATCAGTTCCTTCGCCGCCCGGGTGCAGGAGTCGTCCACCGGCGGGGGGCCGGCGGGAGCCGTGGCCAGGGACGTCCCGGCCCCGCCGTGCTGGTGCTCGTTCATGCGTGCCTCGCAGTGGCGGATCCGGCGATGTCCCGCAGCGCCGCGACGGCGGCGGCCGGGAAGGGGGCGTGGTCGAGGGCCGTCAGGGCTTCGTCCCGCCGGTCCCGGATCATCTCCTCCACGGCCTGCCGGGCTCCGGTGCGGTCGAGGACGGACCGGACCACGTCGGCGTCCCGTTCATCGAGGTTGGGTTTGCCGAACCGTGCGCGCAGCGACCGCAATTCGCTGCGGGAGGCCCGCTGGACGGCGAGGGCCATGAGGACCGTGGCCTTGCCCGTGCGCAGGTCGTCCAGCACCGACTTGCCCGTCTGCTGGGGATCGCCGAAGACCCCGAGGAGGTCGTCGCGGAGCTGGAAGGCGTCGCCGAGCGGCAGCGCGAAGGCGCTGAGGGCCGCATCGACCCGCGGGGTGGCGCCGGCGAGTGCCGCGCCGATGTGCAGCGGCCGCTCGACGGTGTACTTGGCCGTCTTGTACCGGATCACCCGCGCCGCGGTGTCGACGTCGCCGGACAGCCGCCCGGTGGTCTGCAGGTCCAGGTACTGGCCGTAGAGCACCTCGCCGCGCATCTCGTCCAGGAGCGGCAGGACCCGTTCGGGGCTCCGGACCGTCAGACCCGCTCCGCGCAGGAGCTCGTCGGACCAGATCAGTGCCAGGTCCCCGAGGAGCACGGCGGCGCCCAGGCCGTGTTCTGCGGCTCGGTCGGCCGGGCCGCCGCCGGCGGTGTAGGCGGCGGCCAGGGCGCGGTGGGCGGACGGCCGGCCGCGGCGGGTGTCGCTGGCGTCCATCACGTCGTCGTGGATGAGGGCGAACGCCTGGAAGAGTTCGAGGCCGGCCGCCGCGCGGACCGCCGGGGAGTGGTCGCCTTCTCCGCCGCCGGCGTACCAGCCGCACATGCACAGCAGGGGGCGGAGGCGCTTTCCGCCTGTCAGGAATGTGCGGAGCTGGGCTATGAGGGACGTCAGTTCCGGGCCGGGCGCGGACTGTTCCTTGGCGTCCAGGAACGTGGCCAGCGCCGCGTCGACCTCCCGCCGCACGGCCCGGAGGTCCAGTGCGGCGGGAGAGGATGCGACGTCGAGCGCGAGCGCTGCGCGTCTCTTGTGGTCAAGAACGGCCAATGCATGTTCCTTTGACGGGCAGGTGTGGTCACGAACGCACATCCCCAGGCGTTTCAGCCGTCACGCCTGGTGCCGGTGTGGCGGAAAACACTCTGCCAACATGCTTCGATCCGAAGGTCCTGTGCCGTGGCCGGGTGGTGCGCACGCGTATGGTCGACGCCGCTACGCCGGCAGGCGGTCCGCGAAGGGTTCGGCCGGCCTGGACGATCCGGACGCCTGTCGCCGGGAGGGGCTTTCGTGGTGTCGCGGGTGAAGCGGGGTGAAACGGGCGGGCAGCGCCGTCAGGCTCCGGTAGATCGGGCCGCCACGGTAGGCCAGTTCCGCCGCGGACACGGCGAGCTTGATGTCGGGCAGGTAGGAGGTGAGCCGTTCGATCGCCGCGGTGGCGACGAGGACGGCGGTGGAGCGCGCCGGGCAGGCGTGAGGTCCTGCGGCGAAGGCCAGGTGGGCCTTGTTGCCGGAGCGGTGGTCCTCGTTCGGCGGGTTGCTGTGCGGGCAGGAGTTGGCGGCCGCGTAGGAGACCATCACCGGTGAGCCGGCCGGAATGACCGTGCCGTAGAACTCGACCTCGCACCGGGGGAAGTGAAGGCTGTAGTTCGCCAGCGGGGAGTCGTTCCACAGCGCCTCGTCGATCGCGTGCTGGATCGGCAGGCTCCCGCTGGTGAGGCTGCCGAAGTAGCGGTCGTCCGAGAGCATGCGGGCGAGCGTGCTGGCGATGAGGTTGGTCAGCGGTTCGTTGCCCGCACCGAGAACGATGATGACCTGCTGGAGGACGTCCTCCGGACTCAGCCCGTTCGGGTGGTCGATGAACCACGAGGTCAGGTCGTGCCCGCGCTGTTGGGCCTTGGCGGCGTACAGGCTGGTGAGGTACTCGTTCAGCGACTGCGCTCCCTCGGCCATCTGCTCGGGATCGGAGCTCACCATCCCGCTCAGCGCCTTCAGGAGGCGGGAGGCGTACTCGTCGGGCATGCCGAACAGCGCGTTGAAGACCATCAGGGGGATCTGCTGCGCGTACTGGGCGACCAGGTCGACCTCGCCGTCCGTCGCGAACTGCTGGAGGAGCGTGTCGGCGTACCGGAAGGTCAGGTTGCGGACGTCGTGGGGGTCGAGAAGCCTGAAGCTGTCCGTGATGACGCTGCGCAGGTGGGCGTGCTGGGCGCCGTCGGCGAAGAACAGGCTGGGCCGCCACTGCACGTGCGGCACGAGAGGGCTGTCCGGCGGAACCTGGTCCATCCACGGGCGGGTGTCCTTGGACCAGGTGTCCGTGTCGTGGAGGAGGTCGAGTGCGGCGCGGTAGTCGGTGACCAGGTGGACGACGACACCGGGGGAGATCTCCGCAAGGCCGACCGGCCCCTGCAGGCGCAGCAGTTCGTAGCTGCGCCGTGGGTCTGCGTCGTGTTCCGGCCCGTGTATGCGAACCGGGGTGGCGGGAGGAGTGGCGGTCACGACGATTCTTCTCCGGCTCGGGCTATCAGGTGGGCGGTCAGGGCGATGAGCGCGTCCAGGGTGGAGTTCTTGTCCCGGGCGTCGCAGGTCACCAGCGGGGTCCGTTCGTCCAGGTCGAGCTTGGAGCGCAGGGTGTCGAGGGTGTAGTCGGGCGAGGTCGGGAACGTGTTCACGGCGACCGCGTAGTCCAGGCCGCGTTCCTCGATGAGGTCCATGACCTCGAACGACTGGTCCAGGCGGCGGGTGTCGGCCAGGACGAGGGCGCCGATGGCGCCGTCGGCGATGTCCTCCCACAGGGGCAGGAAGCGGCGCTGCCCGGGGGTGCCGTACAGGTACAGGACCACCTTGGCCTGCGGCACGGTCAGGCGGCCGAAGTCGATGGCGACCGTGGTGGTCGTCTTGCCGCGCAGGCCGTCGAGGGTGAGGTCGTCCGCCGACGCGGCGGCGTCGGTCATCACCTCGTCGGTGTGCAGCGTCGGGATCTCGGACAGGGTCCTGATCGCCGTGGTCTTCCCGATGCCGAGGGGGCCTGCCACCAGGATCTTCAGCCGCTGGTGGTCCGCCTCGGGCAGATAGACAGGACGCGGGCTACTGCCTGAGCGCGCGGAGTCCACTCAGCACCTCTTCCAGGAGTTCTTTCGACGGACGATCGGCGCCTGCGTCGGGGAGTAAGCCGACGGGGGCCGGCACTCGGACCTGCAGGTGGCCGCCGTCGAGGAGTTGGGAGACCAGGACTTTGCACACACTGGTCTGCAGACGGAGGTAAGCAGCCGTCTCACTGATGGTCAGAGCGCCCCCCGTGAGCAGCGAGACGATCCGCTGATGCACGGGTGTGTGATGAGGGGCGGGCGGAAGGCCCGTGGCGACCACGGCCATGAGCGAATGAAGAGTGTTGCGGGTCGGGGTGCCGATGCCTCGGGTCGCCAGGTAGCTGGGGATCATCCGTCGCCCCTGCGGAGAGCGGCTCATGACGCCTCCCGTGTGCGGGCGGGAACGGACATGAGTTGTTCGCCGAGCTTCTTGGCCTGCCGGGCCATGATGTGCGCGACCGTACCCATGGGCATGTCGAGGCCTCCTGCGACGGCGATGAAGGTGTTGGTGCGGGCACCGGCCGGCATGATCATGTACGTACCGTGGGTGTTCTGCACAGTGATGGTCGTGATGGGAGTTCCGTCCGCTGCGTCCAGCGCCGCGTTGGCCGCGGCGCGGGCCGCGCCGTGAAGGGCCGCCGTCATGGCGGAGATGCCTTCCGCGGACTCTCGGGCGAGTCCTTCCGTTGCGCCGATGACCATGCCGTCGCTCGACAGGATCAGGGCGTGCTTGACCTCGTTGCTGACTTCGGCGATGGGATTCAGGACCCACGACGGGTCCTCGATCACGGGGCGCGAGGTGGAGAGGGTCACTGTGCATCCTTCGAATCGGTAGGGGCCAGGCCTGCGGCGAGGCCCGCCTGGAACTGGCTCCAGGTGTCACGAGCCGTTTCCGGGTTCAACTCCCGAGGCTCGATGCCGGGAGCGTCGCTGCGGGCGGGCTCCGTGCGGGTACGCCGACGGCGCTGGGGCAGGTCGCTGCCGTCGTCCGGGGTGCTTTCCGGGCCGGCCGGCGCGGGCCACCGTGGTGCAGCAGGGGGTGCGGCAGGCAGGGGAGCCATCGCCGAGATCGGTTCCTTCTCCTCGTCGATCGTCGTCAACAGGTGCGGGGGGACGGTGAGGACCGCGCGGACCCCGTTGTAGGGGGAGACCTGGTCGATCGAGACCTGGAAGCCGTGGTCGGCGACGAGCCGGCCGATGGCTGCGAGGCCCAGGGCCGGCGGATCGCCGAGCTCGGTGAGGAGCGTGTCCTGTTGGTCCTCACCCGCGACCAGGCGGACACCGCGACGGACGGCCTCCGCGCTCATGCCGGTGCCCGCGTCGTCGATGATGATGCAGACGCTGCCGTTGCCGGTCTGGATCACATTGGCCTCCACCGCGAGGTCGTCGCGGGAGTGCTCCAGGGCATTGGCCATGAGTTCGGTAAGAGCCACGGCGATGGGCTCCGCGGCGCGGCCGACGACCGCGAGGTTCGAATCGAGCAGCCGCGAACTGATCTTGATGCGTTCGTAGCCGTGGAGCCGGGACGACGCCCCGCTGACGATCTCGACGACGTACGTGTCCGGACGCACGTGCCCGGGCCAGGCTCCGCAGACGATCGCGGCCTTCTGGACCAGACGGATCGCCTGCTCGTTGAGGTGGTCGACCTTGAACAGGCTGTCGAGCAGACGCGGGTCGTCGAAGTCGCTCTGCAGGCTCTCGACCTGCGTCTGCAGCCGGTACGACAGCGCCTGGATGTCCTGGCACGCGCCACGCAGCGCCGCGCGGGCGGAGGCATCGATCCGCCGGCGTTCCTTGACCACCGTGTCCGAGTAGTGGCCGAGAACGGCCTCATACAGGGGGGCGTACACGGTCCCGGCCAGCGCCTCGTGCTTCGGACCGGGAACCGGGTGGTGCGAGCTGACCATGTGCAGCGCCAGGCCGGGGAGACGGTTGGCGACCAGATGCTGGAGCTCGTCGCCGAGCAGCTGGAGTTGGTCATGGAGCGCCTGCCCGCGCCTCTCGGAAGCATTCAGCGCCTCGGACTGCGCGGCTCTCTGCGCGACCAGGGCGCGACGCGAACGTGCCAGCAGCGCCGTGGCTACGGCACCGGCTGCGGTCGTGGCGCCGAGCACCACTGCGGCAGTCTCGGGAATCGAGGTCAACGGTCGGGTCCTCGGGCTCGAGCCGGCTCCGGAGGCCAGACATTGAGGAGCCGCCCGTTCATGGCGAACGAGCGCCCGACCTCTGGAGTCCCGGCAGATTGTGGACGAAATGTGGTCGATGGAGCAGCGCCGGGCGAGGCCGGACGTTGCGATTGATGCGCCATGTGCGCGACAAATATGTCACGTTGAGCGGCAGGTGCGCACCCTGTCGCTCAGCTCATCGCCGAGCTGTCGCTCCCCAACGCGATGGCGCTCCGCACGGGACGTCCGACGCCCCGGCATGCGACGGCCTGGCAGTCGTGAGCATCATCCTGAACTCCGCGGGTCTTCCATCGGGGTCGCGGAGCAACAAGCCGGCATAAGTAGCTCCACATCTGAGCGGTCATTAGATCATATTGGCAACGAAGCACACCATGCATGCCCGGCCCGCGGTGACACCCTGCTGATCGACACCGGCCACCATGCGTCCGTCCAGTACTACCTGCCGCCAGCAGCTATTGGCCATCGGCGAGCCGCCTGCCGCAATGACGCGTTCGGGCTTCGGCACCCGGGCCGCGACCCGTTCCCAGCCTCACAGGGCCCCGCACCGGCGGGGCCGGGTGTCCGATACTTATCTGGACAACTTTGAGTTGTGCGGCGGTGAGTTCCTTCGATCAGGTGTCACCCTTCCGAGGGCTGCCTCATCGGGGCTTTGCCGCGCAGTGCTCGGTGCTCTCATCGGCGAAGACGCAGAACTGGCTGATGCTCTCCCGGTAGCTGTCCGGCGTGTGGTGGTGCTCCTTGCGGGGTGGCCCGTCAATCCACTGGTGCCACAGGCCGTCTGGAGCCAAGAACCGGGCTGCTCGATCGGCACGAAGCTTGGTGTCGAGGTGCAGGAGTGCGCCCATGGCAGCTGTCTGGTCGTAGTAGAGGTCGGGGCGTCGGAGGTAGCGATCGAGGTAGGCGGCCAACAGGTCTGCGTCGGCAGAGGTGCCGAAGGTGGCGAGGGCGACGGAGTAGGCCGAGCCTGCGAAGCAGACCTCGCTGGCAAGCAGCAGTTCGCCGAGGCGCTCGCGGAACTCGGTTCTGCGGGCGACGGCGATGAGCCAGGCTGCGGTCTTGCGCTCGCGCCACCCGCCCTCAAGCAGGATGGTCAGCTCACGTGGGGTGATGTCGGCGGCAGCCTCGCCGAGCGCCCGTGCGAACTTGGTGCGTTCAGGCCTGGTCATGCGACCGAGGCTGCCGCCGAGTTTGAGGTAGCGCCGGTCGGGCGTGACGTATCGGTGGACAAGAGCTTGCAGCTCGGGGTCCTCGTGGACGTAGCGCATGGCCGCATCCTGCCCTGCGTAAGGCTCCCTGACCAGTGCATTTCTCGGCTGCACCGTTCACTCGGCGGGCTCGTCGTGCGGTTCGCCGAGGTCGTCGAGGAGGGTGGTGATGCGGTCGGCGATGCGCTGGTGGCGCTCGATCTCCCGCTCCCAGCCGCGGTCCCTTGCGTCGGTGATCAGTTGCCGCTCGGTGCAGAGCCGTTCACGCAGACGTGGCGCGTACTGGGGTGTGGTGACGAACTTCGCGCAGCTGAGATAGAGGTCACACTCGCAGGGGCCCTCCTGGGGCAGGCGAAGGCAACGGCCGAGTTCGAGCTCGGTCTTGTAGAAGTTGGTCTTGAGCCAGTCCAGCGCGTCCTGGTCGAGGTGTCCGGAGCGCAGGGTGTCGGCGAGCGGGCCGGCGATGACCGCGCCGGGCGTCAGAACGGCTTGGTAGTCGGCCAGGACCGTGGGGTCGGAGATGTGGGTGTAGGTCATCGACATGCCTGGGCTCTTGTGGCCGAGGACTTTCATGATGGTCTGCACGCGGGCGCCTCTCTCGGCGAGTTGGGTGCCCAGGGTGTGCCGGAAGCGGTGGGGGTGGATCGCGGGCTTGCCGACGCTGTTCAGGATGCCGAGCGCCTGGCAGATCTCACGCAGTGGGTTGGCGAAGAGGTAGTCGGGACCTGCCAGGCCGCCGTTACGCAAGAACAGGTAGCGCACGGGGCGTCCGAGGTCGGGGTCGTGGATGCCTCGGTCGTGTTGGAGCTGCCGCAGTTCGACCAGCGCGCGGATCGCGTCGGCGGCCTCGTCGTGCAGTGGGACGGTACGTTCCTTGAGAGCTTTTCCTGCCGCGAGCCGCAGCCGAGGGGTGCCGTCCGGGTAGGTGTCGAGGCAGTCGAGGTGGAGCTTGCGGATCTCGGTGCGGCGGGCTCCGCTCCACCGGGCGACCAGCAGCGCGCACCGCTGCAACGCGCAGTCGAGCTGGCGGACCCGGTTCATGACGGGTTCGAGCTGGTCCTGGGGGATGAACCGGGGGACGCGTTCGATGACGCGGGGCATGTCGGCGTGTGTGATCAAAGGGCGGGCCGGGACGTCGTCCCACTCGGCGACGGCGGCATGGCGGAAGAGCACGGCGACGGTCGAGATGATGCCTGCCCGGTAGGCCCGACTGAGTGGCTCGTCGGGCTGCTTGATCTTGCGCAGTCGGTGGACCGACTCCATGAATGCGACCATGTCGGCACGGTTGAGCTGGTCGAGGCTGTCGATCTGCGGGCGCTCGGTGTCAAGCCACAGCCCGAAGCGGCGAAGCCCGCCACGGGCGCTGGACATGCTCTCCGGCCGCAGGACCAGGGCGCGTTCAGCAAGGAAGCGTTCGAAGATCGCATCGACGCGTGGCTTCGAGCACAACCGGGGGGGCGGCGTCGCCTGTTCGCGGGAGGGCGGCCGGTCGGTGATGCCGGCGTGGAACAGCGCCAGGCCGGTGCGGAAGGCGTTGGTCGCCCAGGCCATCTTCAAGGTGGGGCAGCGGTCCTCACCGACGACCTGGATCAGGCCGGGGATGCGATCGCAGTACCGGATGGCGTGCCGCAGCTCCTCGACGTCGTCACCGCTGATGGTGCTCACCTCCGGGTCGCCGCGGTGCATGGCCAGCCGGATCAGGCCCCAGGGAATCCGGAATCCCTCGTCATCGCGGATGTGTCCGAGCGTCACGAGGCGGTCGCGCAGCAGCTCGGCAGTTTCCCGCAATGGCAGCCCGAGCTGGTCGGCGACATGAAACGGCTTGAGCACGCCGATCCCCAACAGCCAGCCCCAGTCCATGCGCAAGCGGCCGGTGAGGGCGAGGTAGGTCAGGTAGTGGCGGGCGTTGAAGTTGATCCATGCTGCGGTCGCGTCGAAGCCGGGCTCGGGGGCCAGGCGCCGGTTCTGTCCCTCGCCGTTGCGCCAGCCCAGCCGGTCACGCAGTGGCTGAGCGAACCAGGTCTGCAGGTCCGGGTATGTGCGCCGGAACCGCAGGTGGAACTGGAGGTGCTTACGGAGCCAACGATCGCTGACCGTAAGCGAGTTGACGAATGCCACGTACTCGGTCTCGGGACAGTGCCGAGGGGCCCAGCTCGATGAGGCACCTGGTGATGCTGCCGCTCGCACGAGCGCGTTCACGTTCACGCGTCCTGCTCTCCGATCGCCCGGCGGTAGTCCTTGACGACCTCGGGATCGCTCACCCGGGTATAGACCTTCATCGAGTCGGGTGTCGCGTGCCCAAGCCGGGTCATCAGCGTCAGCTCCCGCATTCCACCCTCGAACATCCGCGTCGCATGGGAATGCCGCAGGCTGTGCGGGGTCAGCCACGCGTCCCGCACCCCAGCCCGCTGGGCAGCGCGGGCGAACATTCGCACCAGGGCGTCGTAGCCCAACGCCTCCTCTCGGCGCTTGCCGCGGCCACCGACCAGGAACACCCACGGCGTGTCCACATCGGCTGGACGCTCACGCATCACGTAGGCGTTCAGCGCCGCCAGGGCCCGGCCCTCCCGCAGATCGACCACCCGGTCACGGCGCGATTTCTGCCGTACCCCGCGGGGATGATCGTCCCGTTTGCGGACCGTCACCCGGCGCTGTCCATAGGAGATGTCCTCCAGTTGCAGCCCCAGCACTTCGCCCGGACGAAGCCCGCCCTCCCACATCAGCTCCAGCAGAGCCAGGTCTCGACGGGTCCGCAGCTCGTCGACGAGCGCCCGATAGACGCCGGCCGGCATCGGTCGCGGGACCGGTTCCACCGTCTTGACTCGCAGGACTCGGCGGACCGGCTGCTGCCGGCGAGCATTCGCCAACGGTGGCCGGTATCGGTCCGGTACTCGTGCCGCGGCCTGGTCGACCTTCTTGACGATCGGGTTGTCCCGGCCGGTGTACCGCTCGCTGGCGATCAGGAACTCGTAGAACGACGACACCGCGGCGAGCACCCGGTTGCACGTCTTCGGCGACAGCAGTCGGCCCCCGCTCGTCGCGACGCCAAGCTCCAGGCGCTGCGCGCGCCGAGACGACGACACAAGTCGCAGCCACTCCAGAAACTCCATCGCCCTCACCGGCGTGAACTCGGCTGCTGTGATACCGCGTTCCTCGCAGAACAGGTACAGCTTCAGGAGGTCGTACGCGTAAGCGCGGACCGTGTTCGTCGAGTACGCCCGCACGGTCAACAACCGCAGGAAGTCATCGACTTCAACCACTGGCTCACCAGCCGTGTCCATCAGCCGCACCTGCGGCTGACCGGCCACAGCGTCGGGCACCTTCATCACTCGCACGGCCGGAACCATACGCACCCCGTACGGCCTGCACAGTCGCTGAATCAGGTGATCTGTCCAGATAACTTCGTAAGGCACGGGGCGCGCCCGGCTCGGAGTGCCCCCGCAGCTGCCGTTGTTGCTTCCCCGCCGTATGGCCCGCGCCGCACATGGGTTGACCGGCCGGTTGCTGCTTCTACGGTGCGGCCGGTTCTCTCCCGGCGGCCGTGGCCGGTTCCGGCCGTGCGCGCTACGCCCCGGGCCTCCCGCACGGCCGGCTGGCTACGGTCCCTCGCCCACCAGGAGTACCTGTGTCCGCATCACCACCTGTCCCTACTTTGGAGGAGCTGACGACTCTGTTGCTCTATTCGGTCGTGGGTCGCTGACTGCGGCACGATCGCTCGTGCGGTTGTCTCATGGGCAGGCGGTCGCGGGGGTGCTGCGGGTGTCGATGAGGGCGGCGGGACTGCCGGAGGGACGCTGGCGATGCGGGAGAAGCCGGCCGAGGTCTTCGCGGACGAGCCGTTCGCGCCCGCGTTCGGGGGTGCGGGGCTCCAGGTATGTCACCGGGGATGCCGGCACTGGTCACGGTGCTGCAGTTCGCCGAGAACTGACCGACCGTCAGGCAGCCGGGATGACGGTCCGGACGATCGACTGGAAGTACGCGATCGGTCCGGAGCTGACCGATCCCGGCTTCGACTTCACGGTGCTGGCCGGGTTCCGAGCCCGGTTGGTCGAGCACGGTACGGAGCGCCTGATCTTCGACCGGCTGGTGGAGCACTGCCGCCAGGAGGGGCTGATCTCGGCCGGGGGCAAGCAGCGCACCGACTCCACCCATGACATCGGCGCCGTGCGGGACTTGAACCGGCTGGAGCTGGCGGGAGAGAGCGTGCGCGCGGCACTCCCGCTACCGCGGCCTGCCCAAGGTCAGCCTCCAGCACGCCTACTCCGCCACCGCGATCAACGTCATCCGCCTCGACGCCCACTGGACCGACCAGTCCAGCCGCCCCGGACCAGCCGACTCACCCGGCTCGCCCACCGACTCGCGGCCTGATCGCCGAACCCGAATAGAGCACCGGAGTCGCCCGCCTCGGCAAAGACCAGGACTTCGCCGGGCAATCGCCGTTCCCCGTGCAGATCTGCGCTTCTGCTGCTACCACCGTGCTCGACCAGGAGGGCGCCGGCCGGACCGATGCCGTGTCGAGCTCGAAGTAGGCGGTGCCACATCCACAGGTAGGGACAGGGCGGTGGCCTGCCGCGGGTTTCGTAAGAGGGAGGGGCCCGGATTCTCCGTCGGGGTGGAGGGTCAGGGGCGGTGGCAGCCCTCGCGGCTGGAGGGCTGTCCGGGGCTGGGTGCGGGCAGGCAAATGAAGAGGCTGTCGGCCGTGTCCTGGCTGAGGTAGCGGCCGACGCACTTGCTGCGGCCGTGCTGGGTGCAGAACGCGAGGGCGCTGTCGCCGTCGGAGAAGTCGCCGGTGGTGTAGATCACCCAGTACCCCGGCTGGAGGGACTTCCAGTCGTCGCTGTTGAGGAGTCTGGCGCCGGGGATCCGGCGCTGGGTGGTGAGGAGTTCCTTGTCGCGCGCGGCCGGGTCGGCGGAGTGGGGGATGGTGGAGATCTGGGCGATCCACCGGCCCGCCGGGGATGGTGTCGGCGTGGGGCTGCCGGACGTGGTGACGGTGACGGTGGGGTTGGCGGGGTCGGTGGCTGTGGTGCGCGGGTCGGGGAGGGTCGCGTAGAGGCCGGCGCCGACGGCGAGGAGCGTGACGACGGTGAGGAGCACCCAGGTGAGGCGTTGCTTCCGAGCGGGAACCGGCGTGCTGGGACGGACCGGCTCGACACCGGTGCTCGGGGCAGGTTCGGGGTGGGCGCCGGATGCGCGCGGAGGCAGGGGGCGGGTCGGTCCGCCGTCCTGGGTGACGGGCACTCGGGTGCCCGCGGGCGCGCCGGCCTCCACGGGGGTCGGCAACTCGTCACGGACGGCCGCGAGCACCCTGGCGGTCTCGTCGGCATCCGGCCGACCGCCCGGGTCCCTGGTGAGCAGGGCGGTGATGACGGGGGCGAGCGGGCCGGCACGCAGCGGGGGCGGCACGGGGTCGTCGCAGACGGCGACGAGGATCTCCCAGACGGAATCACGCCGCATCGGGTTCGTTCCCTCGACGCAGACATACAGCAGGACACCGAGCGACCAGAGATCGCTGGCGGTACCTGCCCGGGCCTCGCCGGGCCGGATGAGTTCCGGGGCCATGTACTCCGGGGAGCCGATGAGGTCGCCCGTGGTGGTGAGGGTCCGGGAGCCCTGAAGGGCGGCGATGCCGAAGTCGGTGAGAACGGCGCTGCCGTCCGGACGGATGAGCACGTTCGCGGGCTTGACGTCGCGGTGCAGGATTCCCGTCGCGTGGGCGGCTCGCAGGGCGGACAGGACGTCCGCGCCGATGCGTGCAGCCTGGACCGGGGCCAGGGCGCCGCCGCGCAGCAGAGCGTCCAGCGGGGTGCCGTCGACGAACTCCATGACCAGCCACGGGTAGGGCTGGTCGTCGACGACCTCGTAGATGGTCACCGCGCCGGGATGGTTGATCCGGGCCAGTGCCTTGGCCTCGCGCAGTGCGCGCTCGCGCATCTGCGCGGCCCGCTCGGGGTCGTCGTGGCCGGTGGAACGCATCTCCTTGAGTGCCACGTCGCGTTCCAGCGCCGGATCGTGGGCCCGCCAGACGGTGCCCATTCCTCCGGCGCCGAGGCGTTCCTTGAGTTCGAACCGCCCGGCCACCACATCGCCGATGGTCCTGGCGTGTCCGCGCGTCATGCTTGGCCTTTCATCGTTCTCGTACCGCAACTGGTCCCGCCTGGAAGCCAGAGGGTCGAGGGCTTCGGCAGGCGTCGCCGTTCGACGAATGACGCGGCCACCGTGAACCCCCTCCGGCTCGAAGCTGCTGCAGCGGGCCGTGACGTGCCGTTGGTGGTGGTCCTGGAGGGCATCCGAGTCCGGTCGTCGACCGCCGGACACTATCACCGTCGCGATCTTCCGATCCTTCCGAGGTCTACGTGATCCTGGACAACCTCTTCGCCTACGACGGTAAGAAGGTCCTGTGCTGGGCAAAGAACAACAACGTCCACCTGTGCTTCACCCCGGCCGACGCGTCCTGGGCGAACCCGATCGAGGCGTACTTCGGGCCCTTGCGGCAGTTCACGCTCGCCAACTCGAACCATCCGCCCAGGTCACCGCCCGCTGCTGCCCCACGTTCAGGATGTTCTACGAGCGCAAGAGGAGTGAGGGCAAGACCCACAAGCAAGCCGTTCTCGCCCTCGCCCGCCGCCGTCTCAAGGAACCGCCCCCGTCCTGGCTCGGCCGGGGGCGGTTCATCGTGTCCGGGTCGAGGAGGAGCACGCGCAGCCGGGGCGGCCTGTCGCCGTCGCGGTCGAGGTGGGGCCGCAACAGGGAGTCCCGGGCCCGTCTGCCCCGAGTAACCCCCGACACGCTGACAACCTCTTTGGCCCTGCGATGGTTTTGGTGGGCCGCAACGCCAGAAGGCCGCCACCCCGCAGGGTGGCGGCCTTCCAGTGCTTTCTCAGGGCCGCAGCAGCGTACAGCCAGGCAAGGACAGCGGCCCGACCGGGGAGCGGGCCACCAGGCCACGCCCAGGGTCTCAGCTGCCCGAACTGCTCTGCGCGGGGAAGCGCTGGGCCCGGGTCATGTGGTCGGGCA
The DNA here is from genome assembly GCF_040680995.1 of Kitasatospora sp. NPDC051914. Classification (NCBI taxonomy): domain Bacteria; kingdom Bacillati; phylum Actinomycetota; class Actinomycetes; order Kitasatosporales; family Streptomycetaceae; genus Kitasatospora; species Kitasatospora sp. NPDC051914. The sequence goes on along the minus strand of NZ_JBFAXX010000010.1, from coordinate 47,222 downwards.
GGGAGCCGGCCGACACCGGGTACGGGCATGCCCGGCGGTAGCTCTTGGGGTACGCGACACCGAGGCGTTCCTGCAGGTGGGCGAGGAGCTTCGGCCGGCCCCAGCGAGTCGTTGCAGTCGCTGTGTCCCACACGGGTCGTGTCGCATCACGGCAGGAGCGGGGCATCGGCCCGTGTCACGCTCCGAAGCGGCATCGCGTCCCTCCAGGTCTACGTCTGCTCGGTGGACTGCTGGGCGGCCTCGCCTGCGCCGACGCTGACCAGGCCTGTTTCGTAGGCGACGATGACGGCCTGGACACGGTCACGGAGGCCGAGCTTGGCGAGGATGCGGGCGACGTGCGTCTTGACGGTTGCCTCGGCCAGGTGGAGGCGGGTGGCGAGTTCGGCGTTGCTCAGCCCTCGGGCCAGCAGGCCGAGGACCTCCAGTTCGCGTGGGGTGAGCGAGGCGAGGTCGCGGTGGAGGGTGGTGGTGTCGCTGCCGCGCCGGGTGAACCTCTGTACGAGGCGGCGGGTGATGGCGGGCGCGAGGAGGGCGTCGCCGGTACGGACCGTGTGGACGGCCGCGGTCAGATGCTCGGGGGTGACGTCCTTGAGGAGGAAGCCGCTGGCCCCGGCGGACAGTGCCGCGTAGACGTAGCGGTCGAGGTCGAACGTGGTCAGGATGATGACGCGAGGTTGGTCGGGGGCGCCGGTGAGGATGCGGCGGGTGGCCTCCAGACCGTCCATCTCGGGCATTCGGACGTCCATCAGGACCACGTCGGGACGTGTCCGGCGGACCGCTTCGACCGCTTCGGCTCCGTTGGTCGCCTCGGCGACGACGTCGATGCCATCGGCCCTGAGGATCAATCGGAATCCGGTGCGGACCAGTGTCTGGTCGTCGGCGAGGAGCACACGCAGCGGCTCGGTCACGGTGTCTCCAAGGGGATCAAGGCCTCCACACGGTAGCCGCCGGTCAGACGTCGGCCGGTGTTCAGGGTTCCGTCGTAGACGGCGAGGCGCTCGCGCAGGCCGATCAGGCCCCGGCCGCTGCCGGCGCCCGCGCCCGGGCTTCCACCGGTGTCGGTGACTTCCACCCGGAGCCGTTCCGGGCCGTATTCGACGGTCACGGCGGCGGTGGCGCCGGACGCGTGCTTCACGGTGTTGGTCAGGGCTTCCTGGACCACGCGGTAGGCCGCGAGTTCGAGGCCGGGCGGGAGGGGACGGGGCGGGCCGGCCACGGTCAGGTCGACGGGCAGTCCGCTGTCCCGGACCCGTCCGACCAGCGTTTCCAGCTGGTCCAGGCCGGGTTGCGGGGCCAGCTCCGCCGCCGTGTCGGCCAGGTCCGCACCTCCGTCCGTCCCCTCGCCCTCGTCGGCCATGGTGAGCAGTCCCATGACGTGGCGCAGCTCGGTCATGGCCGCCCGTCCGCCCGCCTCGACGGCGAGCAGCGCCTCGCCGGCCTCCTCGGGGGAGGTTTTCATGATCTTGCGGGCGGCACCCGCCTGGATGATCATCACGCTGACGTTGTGCGTGACGACGTCGTGCAGTTCGCGGGCGATCCTGGCTCGCTCGTGCTCGACGGCCCGGCGCAGCGCCTCGGCCTGTTCGCGTTCCAGGACGGAGAGCCGGGTGCGGCCCTCGTCGGTGCGGAGTTTCCAGGTACGCAGGCCGACGGCGGCCACGGCCATCGGGACCAGGATCAGCAGGGCGATGTATTCGTTGGGGACGATCGGTGTCACCGAGTTCCCCGACGTGCCGACCAGGACGACCGACACCGGCAGCGCCGCCAGGGTCGCCACCCTGTACGGGCTGTACACGGCGGCGCTGTAGACGGCGACGATGAACGCGTAGAAGGTCAGCCGCAGAACGCTCTGCGGTGTCGCCAGTGTCGCGGCCGTCACGACGCACAGCACAGCGAGCGGGTAGCGGCGGCGCAGTGCCAGGGCGCCCGAGGCGACGACCGCGAGGGTCACCATGAAGGCCAGGCCGCCGGGGCCGGACGGGCGCGGTATGACGAGCTCCACGCCGGGTGCGATCTCACGCAGCACGACGTTATCGGCATTGTCGATGCCGTAGTAGACGGTGGCGATTCCGAGTACCAGTGCCACCAGCGCGTCGAACTGCCAGGCGCGCCGGGTCGGCCGCAGCGGTGGACCGCTCGGGAGCCTGGCGTCGCGGACCGTCCGGCGGGCGGCTTCCCGCAGTCGCTCCATCGTCGTACGTGCGTCCATCACCGGATCATTGTCGCCGCCGTGCGAACCCGCGGAATCCGTCCCAGTGGTCATTCCCGCCGTACCGGATACATCACCCGCCTACATCGCAGGGATGACGTTTCCGGTGCTCATCCGAGTGCGGTACCGCAATGGGTTCGGGCGGGCGACGCGTGCGGGCCGGACCTGCTCCTAGCGTTCACACAGCCAACTGCCCGTACCCTAGGAGCCTTTCATGACCATGCCGGTGATCGAACTGCACGAGGTGAGCCGCCGGTACGACGGCGGACCGCCCGCTCTGCACGAGGCGTCGCTGACCGTGCAGCCCGGCGAGGCCGTCGCGATCCTCGGCCCTTCCGGCAGTGGTAAGTCCACGCTGCTCAATCTGATCGCGGGCCTGGACCGGCCCGACACGGGAACCGTCACTGTGGACGGGGTGCGGGTGGACCAGCTGGGCGAAGCCGGAGCGGCGCTCTACCGGCGGTCGAAGATCGGCATGGTCTTCCAGTTCTTCAACCTGCTCGACGATCTGACCGTCACCGACAATGTCGTCCTGCCCGCGCGCCTCGCGGGTACGGCACGTGGCGAGGCAGACCGCCGGACGGCGGAACTCCTGGAGCTGCTGGGCATCGACCGGCACGCCCGCGCCTACCCGGGGCGGCTGTCCGGCGGCGAGCGGCAGCGCGTCGCGGTGGCCCGGGCGTTGATGAACCGGCCGGCGCTGCTCCTGGCCGACGAGCCGACCGGGGCCCTGGACACGGCCGCCGGACAGGACGTCAGCGAGCTGCTCTCCGGCCTCAACGCCGAGGGCCAGACCATCGTCGTGGTCACCCACGACCTGGCCCTGGCCCGGTCCTGCACGAACCGTACGGTCCGGATCGCCGACGGCCGGATCACCGAGGACGTCCGGTCGCAGGCCGTCGCATCGGAGGCCGTTCGATGAGCGCGCTCGGCAAGGTGGTGCGCTCGGGGGTGGGACGACGCCGGGTGCAGACGCTGGCGATCGGGCTCGCCACGATGATGGCGGCGGCCGCCTCCGTCCTCGGCGGATCGCTGCTCGTGGTTTCCGGCGCACCCTTCGACGACGCCTTCGTCCGGCAGCACGGCGCGCATCTGTCCGTGCAGTTCGACGCGGGCAAGGTGAGCGCCGGGCAGCTGTCGGGATCCAAGGACGCCGAAGGGGTGAGCGACGCGGCCGGGCCGTTCCGTACGGCGACGGTCACCCCGCAGTCGGACGGGGCAGGCCCCGGGTGGCCGATGACCGTGGTCGGCCGGGGCGATCCCGGCCGGGACGTGGACGAGGTGGCACTGCTCGACGGGCGGTGGCCCACGCGCTCCGGCGAGATCGTGCTGTCCGCCGACTCCTCGCTCTTCCCCACCATGGGCATGAAGATCGCCTTCCCCGATCTGTCCGGTAGTCCGACACTGACGGTGGTCGGTGTGGCCCGCTCGGTCACGCACACCGCTGACGCCTGGGTGGTTCCCTCCCAGATACCCGCGCTCACCGCGCCCGGCAGCGGCGGCTACCAGATGCTCTACCGCTTCACCGACGCGGGTACCGTCGCGCAGATCACCGCGGGCGGCAAGGCAGTGACCGAATCCCTGCCACCGGGAACGGCCGTCGGTGAACAGTCATGGCTCACCGTCAAGAAGACCGCCGAGCGCGATACCGCCGTCTACGTCCCGTTCCTCATCGCGTTCGGCGCTCTGGGCCTGGTCATGTCGGTGCTCATCGTCGGCAACGTCGTCGCGTCGGCCGTCGGCACGGGAACGCGCCGCATCGGCATCCTCAAGGCCCTCGGCTTCACCCCGTCCCAGGTCGTGCGGGCCTACGTGGGCCAGGCGCTGATCCCGACCACCGTCGGCACGGCTCTCGGTGTCCTCGCCGGTCACCTGCTCGCCGTCCCCGTACTGGCCGAGACCGAGGAGGTCTACGGCACCTCGTCCCTGGCCATCACCCCCTGGGTCGACCTGGCGGTGGTCGCCGGGGTGCTCGGCCTGGTGGCGGTGACCGCCTGGGCGAGTTCCTGGCGGGCCGGGCGGCTGCGTACGGTCGATGCGCTCGCCGTCGGGCGTACCGCTTCGGCGGGGCGCGGCCGGTGGGCGGCCCGCCTGGCCGGACGGCTGCCGTTGCCGCAGCCCGTCGCCCTGGGCCTTGCCCGGCCCTTCGCGCGGCCCGCCCGCACGCTGGCCATGGGCACGGCGATCCTGTTCGGCGCCATCGCCGTCACGTTCACCGTGGGGATGGGCGCCTCGCTCGGCCAGGTGATGAAAGCCAGGGCCCACGACACCGCCGATGTCGTCGTGCCCGCGCCCTTGCCGGACTTCGGCCCCCGAGGCGCTGGCCCCGAGAAGCAGTCCGAGGTCGATCCTGCTGCGGTTGCCGCTGCCATCGAGGCCGCCGCCGGGACCGGGAAGCACTACAGTGCCGCGACGGTACGGGCGACCGTGTCCGGCCTGACCGGCACCATCGACGTGAACGCCTTCACGGGCGACGCCTCCTGGGGCGGCTACACGATGGTCTCGGGCCGCTGGATCGACAAGCCCGGCGAGGCCGTGGTCCCGACCCCCTTCCTGGCCGCCACCGGCGCCCGCATCGGCGACACCGTCACCCTGAACGGCCTGGCCGAGCCGGTCACGGTCAGGATCGTCGGCGAGGTCCTCGACCCCCGCAACGACGGCATGCAGGTCTTCACCGACGCCTCGACCCTCACGGCCGCGCATCCCGACCTGGCGGAGACGAGCCATCACATCGCGGTCACATCAGGCACCGATGTCTCCGCCTACGTCGACACGCTGAACAAGGATCTGGCACCGCTGGGTGTCACCGCCCGGGCCGGCGGGCTTGACGCCGGCAGCGACATGGTCGTCACGCTCAACGCGCTGTCCGCGATCCTCACGCTGATGCTCGTCGCCGTCGCCGCGCTGGGCGTGCTCAACGGCGTGCTGCTCGACACCCGCGAGCGCGTCCGGGAGATCGGCGTCCACAAGGCGCTCGGCATGACGCCCCAGCAGACCATCGCGATGGTCATCACCTCGGTCGTCGTGACCGGACTGGTCGCGGGCACTCTGGGCGTGCCGCTCGGCGTAGCCCTGCACGGCTGGGTCGTCCCCGCGATGGGCGACAGCGTGGGGCTCCGCCTCCCCGGTTCCGTCATCGCGGTTTACCACGGAGCCGAACTGTTCCCGCTCGCACTCGGTGGCCTGCTCATCGCCACCCTGGGTGCGCTCCTGCCCGCCGGCTGGGCAGCCAGGGCCCGAACCGCCACGGCCCTGCGCACCGAATAGGAGGTCAAGTTCGGAGCCCGTGCCTCCGACCCTCACCGCAAGGAGCGGTGGGGGTCGGTCGGCTACCGGCCCTCATCAAGGCGGTGAGCGTGTACGACCAGCAGCGGCGGGTGGAAGGGACAAGCCGTAGGCGCATCCTCTCCACCCGTCGGTTGACCTGGGACGAGAGCATGAAGCGGGATCTGCCCGAACGCCCCGCCTTCGTACGTGCGTTGCGCTCCGCGGCCGCCCGCCGCCACTACCACTCGCGCGGCGGGGCCGGAACCCGACATCTTCATCAGCCTTCCGGAGCGAAATGGTCGCCGTCATCGTGGCGGCAGTCTTGTGCCGCCACGCCGAGGTGCCCAATACTCCCTCTCAGCGCGCCTGTCAGGGGCAGATCACCCTACGCTGCCACCTTCCTGACTGCGCCTCACGGCCCAACCCCGACACGGGCACTCCCAGGAGGAGATCAGTGAGGATCAAGCGCACCACCCCCACCAGAAGGATCGCGAGGCACACCCGAGTCCTCGCCGCCACCATCGGCCTGCTGTCCGCCACCGCGGTAGCCGCGCCGAGCGCCATCGCCGCTCCGGCCGAGTCCTTCAGCCCGGCCCAGCTCTCCGCGGTGAGCGAGGCCGTGCTGGGCGCGGACGTCGGCGGCACCGCATGGTACGTGGACCACCGCTCCGGTCGCGTGGTCGTGACCGCCGACAGCACCGTCTCCCCCGCCGCGCTCGCCAAGATCAAGAAGGCGGCCGGGGCGGATGCCGGCGCGCTCAGAATCCAGCGGGCGGCCGGTACGTTCGCCCCGCTGCTGGCCGCCGGCAACGCCATCTACGGTGGCGGCTACCGCTGCTCGCTCGGCTTCAACGTGGTCAGCGGGAGCACCTACTACTTCATCACCGCCGGGCACTGCGGCAACGTCGCCAACACCTGGTACACGACGTCCAGCCAGAGCACGCCGATCGGTGCGACCGTCAACTCCAGCTTCCCGGGCAACGACTACGCGCTGGTCCGGTACGACAACGCCTCGCTGAGCCACACCGGCGGCTTCTCCTCCGCTCCCGACGCGTACGTGGGCGAGTCGGTCAAGCGCACCGGGTCGACCACCGGCACGCACGGCGGCACCGTGACGGGGCTGGATGCCACCGTCCACTACTCCGGCGGCGGCACCGTCCGGGGCATGATCCAGACCAACGTCTGCGCCGAGCCCGGCGACTCCGGCGGCCCGCTCTACGACGGCACCAAGGCGCTCGGCATCACCTCGGGCGGCAGCGGCGACTGCCGTACGGGTGGCACGACCTTCTTCCAGCCCGTCAACGAGGCGCTCGCCAAGTACAACGTGAGCGTCTTCTGACCGGCCCGGGGCCCGGCCGCCGCGCGCACGGCGGGTACGGCCGGGCCCCGGCGCTCGTCGACGGACCACAACCGGTCGACTGAGAAGACCGACACCAGGCGAGGCCGCCGGGGACGGGCGGCCCGGAAGGAGATCCGAATCATGCCCAGCAAGAGAACCGAGGCCCTGCTGAGACAGGCCGGCGTCGCGGTCGGTACGGCCGCGGCCGGCGCGGGTCTGCTCGCCGCGCTGGCGGGGCCCGCCGCCGCGATCAACTCGTACAACGCCGCGCCCGCGCCCGAGCGCACCGAGGTCGGGGCGCTGGTGGTGCAGTGGGACGACGACGAGAACCCCGCCACTGCGGACCGGGTGGACTGGATGTGCTCGGGCACCATGGTGGACCGCGACACGTTCCTCACCGCCGCGCACTGCACCAGCGACTGGCCGACCGGTGCCCGCTTCTACGTCTCCCTGGGGCAGGACGTGCAGTCCGCCCTCGACGCCGCCGCGGCCGCGCACCCCGGAGATCCGGCCGCCGTCGCCTCAGCGGTCGCCGTGGAGGGTGTCGCCCACCAGGACCCCGCGTACCCGGGCCCGTCCGCCGATCCGCACGACATCGCCGTGATCCAGCTGCCCGGGCGGGCGGTCGCCGCGCGCTGGGCGTTCACCCCGGCCGCCCTGCCCACGGCGGGCCAGCTCGACGGGCTCGGCCCGCAGGGGCTGAACACGACATCCTTCCAGCTGGTCGGCTACGGCACCCAGGAGGCGCAGCGCGGACCCGGCGGACAGACCCATCCGGGCGGCGGCGTCCGGATGAAGGCCCCTGTGACGTTCGACGCGCTGAACGCGCCGTGGGTACGGCTGGCAATGACCGCGCCGCAGGGCAACGGTGGCGCCTGCTACGGGGACTCCGGCGGGCCGAACTTCGCCGAGATCGACGGGCAGTTCCTGTTGGTTGCGACGACCATCACCGGGGACGGGCCCTGCTACGCGACCAACGTGTCGTACCGGCTCGACGCTCCGGCCGCGCGGGCGTTCCTCGAGCCGTTCGTCGCGCTCCCCTGACGGAGGCTCGCAGGCTCGCCTGCCGACACCGAGCGTCCGGGCCCGGCGGATCCGCCGGGCCCGGACGCCTACGGCGTCGACATCCGATTTCTTGCCGATGTCCAGGGCGGCGACGAGTTCGACGATCTCCTCGGTCTCCTGGGTTTCTTCCAGCACTGGTTCCTCCTGGCTGTCCGGAGGGGCAGCCGCTGACCGACCGGCGGGCCCTACCAGGCCACGCCCAGGGCCTCCAACTGCCCGAGCGCCGTCAGGCCCTGGGTAAAGCGGTCCGCGCGGGACACCTTCGGCTCCGCCGCGGCCGCCGCCCGCGCGGCCGCCGGCTCCTGGTCCTCCTCGATGCCGACCGCCGGCGCCAGGAGGTCCTGCTGCTCCTGGTCGAGCTCGGCGAAGCCCGCCCGCTGCGCCCGGACCCAGCGGCCGAGCTGCTCGCCCTCGAACATGGTCTCCTCGGGCAACTGCGCCCAGTCCACCTGGCCGTCGGACTCCAGCCACCACGACCTGGCTACGCCATGGATGCGCTGCCACACGATCGGCCGGCTCGGGCACCACCACGGGTCGATCTCCTCCAACGCGCGGCGCCGCTCCGGCGCGAGGGCACCGGCTCGCCCGTGGGCACCTGGGCGGCGGCCCGCAGCTCGGCGAGCCACGTTCCGATCGGATACCCGCCGATCGACGCCCGCGCCGGCGCCGCCAACGAGCCGGCATGCTCCTTCGCCGGCACCTGCGCCCAGCCCGGGCCGGCCTCGAACCCGGCGTCAGAGACGGACCAGATCATCCCCAGCGCATCGAGCGGGCCTCTGGACCACCCACCGCTGGGACGACCGCCCGAAGCGACGCCCATGAGCATCCAGGCCAGGTGCCCGAAACGGGCAGTCGGCCTCGTCCGCCCTTGTGGCTTTCAGACGACGCGGGTGTCGTAGGTCTCGCGGTTGGCGAGCACATCGTCCATGTGCGCCTCGGCCCAGGCTTTGAGGCCGCGCATCATCTCGTACAACGACATGCCGAGATCGGTCAGCTCGTAGGAGACCGTGACCGGCACGGTCGGCACCACGGTGCGGGACACCAGGCCGTCGCGCTCCAGGGAGCGCAGTGTCTGGGTGAGCATCTTCTGGCTGACGCCGGCCAGCAGGCGCAGCAGCTCCGAGTAGCGCAACGCCCGGGGCTCGCCGGCGCAGTCGGTGCCCGGCTGATGCGGGGCGTCGCTGCCGAGCGCGGCCAGGATCAGTGCAACCCATTTGTCGGAGATCCGGTCGAGCAGCTTGCGACTGGGGCAGAGCGCCACGAAGGCGTCGTACTCCACCTTGGCCAGTGCCCTCTGCTGGGCCGCCGTCATCGTCGCCATCGGCCGCTCCTCTCACCCGCGAGTGCCTTACGCACTCCGTAGTACCTACTTCCTGTCAGGAAGCTACCCACCAATGATGGTGCAAGGTGCCGACAGGCACCACCACCTCGCTGGACACGAAAGGCAGAGAATGAGCACGCTCCCCGCCACGCTTCCCGGCGGCATCTGGACCCTGGGCGACCTGACCGTCACCCGGTTCGGCTACGGTGCCATGCAGCTCGCCGGCCCCTGGGTCATGGGCCCGCCCGCCGACCGCGACAGCGCACTCACCGTCCTGCGCGAGGCCGCCGGCCTCGGCATCACCCACATCGACACCGCCGACGCCTACGGCCCGCACATCACCAACCAACTGATCCGCGAAGCCCTGCACCCGTACCGCGACACGCTGCACATCGTGACCAAGGTCGGCGCGACCCGGGACCAGGAGGGCGGCTGGCCCCCGGCACGCAGGCCCGAAGAGCTGCGCAGGGCTGTCCAGGAGAACCTGGAGAACCTCGGCCTCGAGACGCTGGATGTGGTCAACCTCCGGCTCGGCGACGCCCAGAGTCCAGTGCCGGGTTCGCTCGCCGAGGCGTTCGAAACACTCGTCGAACTCCAGCAGCAGGGACTGATCCGGCACCTCGGCGTGAGCAACGCGACGGCGGCACAGGTCGCAGAGGCACGCTCGATCGCGCCGATCGTGTGCGTCCAGAACATGTACAACCTCGCCCACCGCCAAGACGACGAGCTGATCGACGAACTCGCCGAACATGACATCGCCTACGTGCCCTTCTTCCCCCTCGGCGGCTTCAGCCCGCTGCAGTCCTCCGCGCTCACGGCCGTGGCCTCCCGGCTGGACGCAACGCCGATGTCGGTCGCTCTGGCCTGGCTGTTGCAGCGGTCGCCGAACATCCTGCTGATCCCCGGCACCTCGTCGGTGGCACACCTGCGAGAGAACGTCGCAGGCGCGGGACGCCGGCTCTCCGACGACGATCTTGCCGAGCTGGACAAGATCGGCCGCTAACCCCACGGCAGGCAGCAGCGCCGCGAATCGGTCCCACAGCGGGTCGGTCAGCCATGCCGGAAGGACGGGCACAGGTCTCCCCAGTGGTTGCAGAGCGTCGCAACTCCATGATCACTGACACCTGTGCCTGCCTTGCCGTCGAAGCCCCACCCCGCCAATCTGCGCGAGCTCCAAGAGAAGTAGTGACAACGGTGGAGGCGAGCCCCTTCCGGACGCCCGTGGGGAATCTGCGGGTGGTTTCGCGCGCGAGCCGCGCACCACACCCGCGGCCTCCAAGCCAAACCGCACCGGCGGCTTTGCCGCGACCACATCGGCCGGTCCGGACCCACTGAGTTCGTGGTGTTGGCGCTGACAGTCGCGTAGACGATCCAGCGGCTCGCGTTCAGCGTCTGGGCGATGCACTCGGCCATCGCCTCGCCCAGCGGGGCGATCGACGATTCCGGGGCCTCCAGCACGGGTGCGTCCTCCAGGTCGAGTCCGTGGCGCTCCAGGTGCTGGACGAGGAGGCGGGCGAGGCAACGGGACGGCTCACCGGTGTGCAGCTGGTCGTCGTCCCGGCCGAGCCGGCCTGGTGCAGCGGCCCGTTCATTCTGCGTAGCGGGCCCATGGTGAGCTGCGGATTTCGCAGTTCTGGCAGGGTGCCGACGGCCAGGGTGCGCCGATCGCTTGTGCGTCATGCGGTTTGTCTTGTTCCGTCGAGCCCTTCTCGGGCTGTGTGCCGGTTGACGGTGGCGCGCGCTGCGCACTTCAGCGAGCTGCAGTTCAGGCGGGAAGCCACAGGGGCTGATTTCCAGAGATCGGCGACGGCCCGGCGCCTGCGCGGGGGGTGTGGGCCAGGTTTGCCGGCGTGGGCGTACGCTGGGCGTCCCCATGCACATCCGAGGCGTGGACATCATGACCGAGGAGAGCGATCGTGGCACAGGGACGTGGCGGCATCAGGGGTGCGCGGATCGGTTCGGGGCCGATGGGGGAGTCCGAGCGCGGCGATCTCGCCCCTCGTACGGCGGTGTCGTTCTGGTGCGGCAACGGCCACCGGACCCAGATCAGCTTCGCGATCGAGGCGGTCATCCCGCAGGAGTGGGACTGCCGCAGCTGCGGTCTGCCCGCCGGCCCCGACCCCGACGACGTGCCTGTCGCCCAGGGCCACGCCCCCTACCGGACGCACCTGGGCTACGTCCGGCAACGCCGCACCCAGGAGGACGGCGAGATCCTGCTCAACGAGGCACTGGCCAAACTGCGCGGGACCATCTGAGCTCCCTGGAACGGCGCCGCGAGCGCTGCAGCGTGGTGCTCCCACCCACCCCGGGGACGGCGGAGCAGGACACGTCGCGGCAGCGCCGACCACTACCTCACCGACGGTCGACGCCCTCCGCAGTACACGCCGACCGCGTCCTCGTCGGCCGACTCCAGGTTCCGACGGGTCCGCGACGTCCTGAGAGGCAGTCAGGTGGCTGTTGACCTGGGGTGAGCCGGATCGGGACGTCAGGGGAGACGGAGGGTCTGTCCGGCCAGGATGAGGTCGGGGTTGTCGCCGATGGTGTCGTGGTTGGCCTGCTAGAGGGCGGGCCAGCCGCCGGGAACCTGCAGGCCTTGGGCGATGGCGCCGAGAGTGTCGTCGTCGTCCTGCACCACGACGATGCCGTCATCCGCCGGGCCGGAGTCCGCGGCCGTGTCCGGTTCGGCGGCCGTCGCGCTCTGGCCGGTGGTCGGCTTCGGGGCGGCGGGCTGGTCGGCGGCGGACCGGGGCGCGGGGACGCTGTGGTGGCTGGTGGTGCGGTTGGCCCGTGCGCCGCAGGCGGGCCAGGGGGTAAGTCCCGGCGGGCGGCAAGGTGTTCGGCGACGGCGATCTGCTGCTCGCGGGTGGCGAGGTCAGGGCGGGCCGCGTAGGCGGTGCCGCCGTTGGCGCGCCACGTTGACTGGTCGAACTGGAGGCCGCCGTAGTGGCCGTTGCCGGTGTTGAGGTGCCAGCGGCGGCCGCTCTCGCACGCCGCGACCTTGTCCCAGTCGATGCCCTGTCCGGCGGCCGTGCCCGCGGCAGTCGCGGTTCGGGCGGGGGCGCGCTTGCGGGGGCGGTGGTGGCGGTCCACAGGCCGGCGGCGCGGGCGAGGAGTAACTGCAGGATCCGGTGGGCGACGGACATGGCGGACTTCACTCCCCGAGAGGGTCGGCGATCGGGCGGCCGCCGCCCGGGGCACCGCCCTTCCAGCGATCGCACACACCGCGGCCGCTGCCCGGCCGACACCCCGGCAACATCACCCGCCCGGCTGAGCCACGCCACCCGTGCACCGCACACGTGCGGGCAGCCTCGGCCGGGCGGCGGTGTGGCCTCGCGCCGCCTCGTCCCGCTGCCGCGCACGCACCGCGTCGGAGGAGACTCCCGGAACACGTGCGCGCCTTCCCTGGCCGGGCCGCGGTCGGTCGTATGGCCGTTTGGGCGAGGCGGTGTCCGCCCCGTCCCCGTGGTGCCCGGCCCGGTCGTCCTCCCCCTGACAGCCGGGCCGTGTTGTGCGGCCGGCCTGGGCCGGTGAGATCCCAGCTGCGGCAGTCGACGTCCCGCAGCCCACGCCCCCACCGGCTTTCTCGGCTTCTGCTCGCCCGGCACCGGGGCGGAGGGGCGCAGGCAAACCGTCTGCGGTCCCGATTTGCAGCACACTCGCGCCCCCACCGTCCCGAGCCCGCTGGCTGCCCCCGGCTGCAACCTGCCCTTGCGCAGCGTCGTCACCGTCACGGAGCGTGAGTATCACGCACCCTGCTCCAGCTGACGCTCGCCCGCCGCCGCTTCGGGGCGAGCGCCCCGGGTTCGCCGGCCGTGCCCTGGGCCGCTGATCTCAGCTCGGCAAGCCAAGCGGCCGGTGATGCGGACGGGGCCGGGGGCCGGCTTCCTGCCGTACCCCTGAGGCGGCAACGGCAACGGCAACGGCAGGGGCAGGGGCAGGGGCAGGGGCAGGGGCAGGAGATCCGGTGAACGCTGGGGGCCCGAGTGGGTGCGCCTTGCCTGCACGACAACACCGGACTGCCGTCAGGTGGGCGTAGACGACGGTGTTGTCCTGGTAGCCGCCGCGTTCGCGGTCGAAGGGCCCGGCGCAGGTGATGAGGCGCAGTTCGGCCCGCGTGGCCGGTTGGTAGACGCGGTTGCTCGGAAAATCGGTCTTGGGGTAGTCCTCGATCGCGTCGATGGTGAAGACCGCGGTTTGCCCGTCGCGGCGGTCCAGCGCCACTGTCTGGCCGGGCGTGAGGGCGGAGAGTCGGTAGAAGACGGCGGGCCCGGTGCGGGTGTCGAGGTGGCCCACGACGAGGGCGGTGCCGACTTCACCTGGCGAGACCCCGCCGTCGTACCAGCCGGCCAGGTTGCGGTCGTCCGATGCGGGTGGCTGCAGCGTGCTTGTGGAGTCCAGACGTACCGGGATCAATGGGGCGTCGATTCCCAAGTCCGGGATGCGGATCCGTGTCGGATCCGAGCGGAACATCGCTACGCGAGCACCCTGCGGTTCCGGTGTCGGCGCCGCCGTCCTGGTTGGGGGGTTCTGCGCCGCTCGGGGCCGGACCGGCATGGGTGCGACGGCCTCGGAGAAGGTCACCCAGGCGGCGGCCGCCAGGAACAGCGCGATGACCACCAAGACCATCGGCACGAAGACCGCGCTCTGCCGATGGGTGGGTACGGTCTCAACCGGCTCTGGGTGGTCAGACACACCGCCCCCTCACTCTCGTCATCGGTCCACGGTTCGGTCTCGGCGCAATGGCCGGCCGTGGGGCCGCAGCCGCGGGCCCCACGTCCAGGAGCGAGTGGTCAGTTCGATCGGCCACCCAGCCGTCGGCGCGCGATGCCGGCGCCGACGGCCACGAGCACGGCCCCGCCCGCCAGGCCGGCGGCGACCAGGAGCCGCGTGCCATCCCGTGCGGGGCCGGTACCGGCCGGCACGCCGCCGACGGGCACCTGCACCGCCGCTGCGGGGGCGGACGCCGGAGCGGACACGGCCGACGAGCCGTCAGCGGCCGGAGCTGTCGTGACGGCACCCGTGGTGGCGCGGGGCAAGACCTCGCACGCGATGCCGTCGTTGTCGGCGTCCAGGTTGTCGGAATCGAACGGGTCGGCGTTGAACACCGCCTGAGCCTGTTCCTGGGTCGAAAAGTTGGCACAGTCGAGATCCTGCGCATGGGACATGCCGGCCAGCGGGAGGCACGCGCCGGCGGCGAGGGCTGCGGCACTGAGGGCAACACGAAGGCGCATCACATGATCCCTGCCTTGAGTAGTCGAACCATCACTCAAGGTACGAAGACCCGGTCGACGCGCCACTCGGCACCAGGCCCTCCCGGCAGTGCTGCGCCCTTCTGGCCCTGTCGGCGAGAGGGAAAACAGATCGCATACGAGGCGACCGGACTGCTCCGCCCGAGTGAACGTCCAACGCCGACCCGGGACCACACCGCCGCCCGCTCCACGCCGTGCTCTGCGAGTCGCGCCGGCTGCCGGTGTCGGTTTCGCGCGGCGGGCCGGCTGGTTGTTCAGCCATGCACCGAGGCCGACGTGGACGACCTCGGTGCTCTCCTCCCCACCGGCGCCGACCACCGTGACCTCCAGCGGCTCCTTGCGGGGACGCGGGGCCCGCACGTGACCCTCCCGCTCGACGAACGCGGCGAGGGCGGCCAGGCCCTCGACGCCGATCGCGGCCAGCAGGTCCTGCTGATCGCTCTCCAGGCCGGGTCGGCCGGCGCGCTGCGCCACGACCCACCGGTCGAGCTGCTCGCCCTCGAACACCGTCTCCTCGGGAAGCTGTGCCCAATCGGCCCGTACGTCGGTCTTCAGCCACCACCTGGCCGCCGGCTGAACGCGATCATGTACGTGACGCTCTACGTGACCGACCAGGACCGCGCCTTGGACTTCTGCACGCGGCAGCTCGAGCTGGAGAAGCGGATCGACTGTCCGAACCCGGACGGGTGTTTCCTCGCCGTGGGTGTGCCCGGCGGCCCGGTCGAGATCGTCCTGTGGTCGCACGCCGCCGCCGCGGGGCAGCCCGCCGGGGCACTCCCGGACACCACGCCCGGCCCGGTCTTCCTGAAGTCGGACGATCTGGGGAAGGCTGATCGGTGATCCGCGGGGGCGATCGGGGCGGAAGCGGCCGAACGGGCGAGACGCGGGTGTAGGCGGTCGAGGATCGCAATCGCGGTCCGGCGTCGGCAGGGTGGCGCAGGGGCAGTGGCTGCCGTTGTCGGAGGCGACGGGTGCGGCCGGCGCCGGTGACCTGTCGGAGGAGCACGCAGCTGACGGCGGCATCGACCGGCAACGGGCCGGTCGAGCGGCCGAACGGACGGGACCGAAGTCCCGGTCGCCGCATCACCACCGGCGCCGGCATGCGCCACCCGTGCCGAGGCGGCCGCCGGTCCCGCCCGGGCCGGAGCGCCCGCTGGTCCCCGCCACGCGCGGAGGGCGTAGACGAACGATCGACCGTATCACCGTACGGTGAGCGGAACATGACGATCCGCCAGCCGTTCACGCGATCCGGCCATGTTGGAGAGGTCCGTCCGATGGCGTGAAAGTGTGCGTCCGGATAACGGACGACGATGGGAGTGGGTGGCCGGTCGAGCCCCGGAGTGCCGCCTTCCCCGCGGCCCGTACGGCCTTCGGGTGCCGGCCGGGCGCCTCGCGTCCCGCCGGAGCCGGGACGGGCGCGGCCGGATCCGGATGTCAGGGGGGAAGTCCGGAAATGGTCCTGTCGGTTTCGCGGTATCGAATTCGTGACCGAGAGTCGAAGAGATGAACGACACGCCTCGTCCGGGCCGGGACCGCCTGCTGGCCCACCGCGACTTCCGACACCTGCTGGCCGGCGCGGCCGCCGCCCAGGCGGGCAGCCAAGTGACCCTGGTGGCACTACCGCTGGTCGCGGTGCTGGAGCTGGACGCGAGCCCCTTCCAGGTCGGCCTGCTGACCGCGGCGGAGACCGCCGCCTTCCTGCTGGTGGGCCTGCCCGCCGGCGCGTGGCTGGACCGGGTGCGCAAGCTGCCGGTCCTGGTCCGTGCCGACGTGGTGCGCTGCTTGGCCGTCGGATCGATCCCGCCGGCCGCGCTGGCCGGTGTGCTGACGATGGCCCAGCTCTACCTGGTCGCCCTGGTCACCGGGGTGGCGACGGTCTTCTTCGACGTCGCCCACCAGTCCTTCCTCCCGCAGGTGCTGCCGCGCGAGCAACTGGTCGGAGGGAACGGCGCGTTGGAGACCGTTCGGTCCTCGGCGCAGATCGCCGGGCCCGGCCTGGGCGGCGGCCTGGTGCAGTTGCTCGGAGCCCCGCTGGCGATCGCCGCCGACGCGGTGGGCTACCTGACCTCGGCCGTGCTGTTGCTGCGCATCAGGGTCACCGAGGCGGCGCCGCCCGCGCCGGAGCCCGGGCGGACCTTGCGCGCGGAGGTCGCCGAGGGGATCCGGTTCGTGCTGCGGCACCGGCTGCTGCGGGTGATCGCGGCCGCGACGGCGCTGTCCAACCTGTTCGCCGCGGTGCTGATGGCGGTCCAGACCGTCTTCTGGATCCGGGTCCTGGAACTCTCCCCGGTGGCCGTCGGTCTCCTCCTGTCGGTCTCGGCGGTCGGCGGGCTGGCCGGCGCGCTCTGCGCCGGATGGCTGGCAGGCCGGGTGGGCCAGGCCCGGCTGATCCTGCTGTCCACCGCGGTGACCGCGCCGTTCGCGCTGCTCTGGCCGCTGGCCCGCGGCGGCGCCGGCGGCGGCGTGTTGTTCGCGGTCGGCTCGGGTGCGGTGCTGTGCGGCGCGGTGGTCTACAACGTCGCCCAGGTCAGCTTCCGGCAGTCCGTCTGTCCGCCGGAGCTGCTGGGGCGGATGAACGCGACCATGCGCTTCCTGGTCTGGGGCACCCTGCCGCTCGGAGCCCTCGCGGGCGGAGCGGTCGCCGACGCCGCCGGGCCGCGAGCCGCCCTGTGGGTGTGTGCCCTCGGCTTCCTCGCCGTACCGCTCCCGCTGCTGTTCTCCCCGCTGCGCGGGATGCGCGACCTGCCCGCCGCGACGGAGGTCGCCGTCCCCACCGCCGAGTCCGGCACCGCCGGACCGCGCGATGCCGCCCCGGACCGGGAGACGAGAAGCGGAACGGCCTGAGCCGACCGGCCCACCGGGAACGCCACCGGCCCGCCGGGTACGCCCCCCTCACCCACCACCGAGACCCGTCCCAGAAAGCAGGACACCCGTGCCCACCAGCATCACCGCCGCGTACCTCGACCGGTACCGGTCCGTCGCGGACTCGGGCGGCCCGGCGGAGCTGCTGCCGCTCACCGGCGCCCAGCGCCGCTTCCTGCTCACCCGCCGGCTCGACCCGCAGGGCCGCCCGGACGTGGTGCCGCTGTTCTTCGCCTTCCCCCGCGGCACGGTCGACCCGGAGCGGCTGCGCCGCGCCGCCGTCCGGCTGGCCGCCCGCCACCCGGCCCTGCGCGGCCGCCTCACCGCGCTGCGCGGGACACCGGTGCTCAGGCTCGGCGAACCCTCGGTGGAGGTCGCCACCGTGGCGGTCGGTCCCGGCGGCACGGCGGTCGAGGCGCTGCGGCAGGCGCTGCTGGACCGGCCCGCGGACGGCCCGGTGCTGCGGCTGCTGGTCGCCGCCGAGCCCGAGGCCGACGAGGAGGTGCTGGCCCTGGTCCTCGACCACGCCGCCTGCGACGAGCAGTCGCTGGGCATCGTCACCGACGGGCTCGGCGCCCACTATCGGGACGGCGCCGTGGACCCGGGCGCTCCGGGGGACGGCCTGGCCGCCTACCGGGACGCGGTGGAACGGCAGTTGGCCGCCGAGGCGGCCGCCGCGAGTCCCACCGCGCACGCCCACTGGGGCGCCCGGCTCGGCGGCCTGTCCGGTACGCCGGTGAGCGGTGCCACCCGGCCCGGCACCCGGCCCACCGGCATGCTCGTCGAACGGCTGCCGGCCGCCACCGGGGCCGCGCGCGGCGCCGTCTTCCCCGCCCTGCTGGACGCCGTGTCGGCCGCCGGGTACGCGCTGTTCGGCCCGGACCGTCCGCTCGCCCTGGGCTACCCCTGGGGCGGGCGTCCGGCCGGCACCGCGCCGGACGTCCTGGGATGCTTCCTCAACACGCTGGTCCACCCGGCCGCACCCGGCCCCGGGGACCTCGACGGGCTCAGCGCCTCCTGGTGGGACGACCTGGACCACGCCGACACTCCGTTCGACGAGGTGGTGCACGCCGCCCGGTCCGGTGGTGCGCACTGGTCCGGAGCCCTGGACGGGCTACTGACCTTCGAGGACCTGGGCCGCCGGCCCCCGCTGGTGCTCGACGACGCCGTGGGCCGGGAGACCCACCTCGCCGGCCGCCCGGTGGCCGCCCCCTTCGCGGTCTCCGCCTCGCACGGCTCGGAGTTGCTGGTCCGGCTCGCCTGGGACCGTGACCGGTTCCGGGACACCGCCGCCGAAGCCGCCTTCCGGACCCTGCTGAGCACCCTGCGGCACCACCTGCATCCCACCGGCTGACCCCGACCAGCCCCCGGGCACCGCCCGACCAACCGACCAGCCCCCGGGCACCGCCCGCCCGACCAACCGACCAGCCCCCGCGCACCGCCCGACCGCCACCGCGGTCCGGCGGACCGTCAACCGTCGTCGCCGACGTGACGCACCGCCCCGACCCGGTGCGTCCCACCACCGGCGGAGGCCACCACGACGGGAGCCACCACCCCATGGCTCCCGCCGCCACCGGGCCCCACCCCGCCCGTCCGAACACCCAACCCGCCACCAGCAAAGGGATGCGTTCATGTTCGCTCTCTCCTCATCGCAGGAGATCGTCTGGCTGCACGAGCAGATGCTGCCGGGCAGTCGCGCGTACAACTTCACCGCGGCACTCGACCTCTGGGGGACGCTCGACACCGGCGCACTGCGCGCCGGCCTGACCGCCGTCCTCGCCCACCACCCGGGCCTGCGCCTGGAGTTGGTCGAGCGCCCGGAGGGCCTGCCGGCGCAGCGGGTCGGCGGCCGCACCGAGCCGCGGCTGCGCACCAGCGACCTGAGCGGCGAGGCCGACCCCGAGGCCGCGTTCCAACGACTGCTGGAGGCCGAGGCCGAGGAGCCGCTGGACACCACCGAGGCGCCGCTGCTGCGCTGGCACCTGGTCCGGATCGGCGAGGACCACCACCGGCTGGTCCACGTGGAGCACCACCTGATCCACGACGGGCATTCCTTCGCGATCCTGCTGCGCGACCTGTTCACCGTCTACCGCGCCGAGGTCCTCGGCGAGGTGTACGAGCTGCCCCCGGCGCCCTCCTACGAGGAGCACGTGCGGGCCGAGAGCGACGGCTCGCGGGAGGAGGCCCGGGCGGCCGGGCTGGAGTTCTGGCGCGGGGAGCTGCAGGACGCCCCGACCGACCTGGTCCTGCCGGGGTTGGCCCGTCCGGGTGCGGTCCGCCGGCACCGGGGACGGCAGCTGCGCCAGTCGGTCGGGGCCGACCTGGCCGAGCGGCTGCGCGAGCGCAGCCGGACCGACGGTCACACGCCGTTCAGCACCCTGCTGACGCTCTTCGCCGAGCTGCTGCGCCGTCACGGCGGGCACCGCGAGCTGGTGGTCGGCACGGCCGTGGGCAACCGGCCGCGGGGCTTCGAGGGCACGGTCGGGATGTTCGTCAACACGGTGCCGCTGCGGCTGCGCCTCGACCCGGACGCGCCCGGCACCGAGGCGGTGGACGAGGTCACCGAGGTGCTGCTGCGCGCCCTGCCCCACCAGGACGTGCCGGTGCAGGAGCTGACGCGGGCGCTCGGACTGCGGACCGGCGGCGCGGACAACCCGCTGTTCGACGTGATGTTCAGCGCCCACGACGCCGCGCTGCCCGGGATCCAGGCGCCCGGACTGGAGGTCTCCCTGTTCGAGGGGCACAACACCGGCACCACGCGGTTCGACCTGGACGTGGTGCTGCTCCCGGACGACCGCCGGGTGGTCGGCGAGAAGCACGGCGCGGCCGGGATGACCCTGGTCTGGGACTACGACGCCGACCTGTTCGCGCCGCAGACCGCCGAACTGCTGGCCGAGCGCCTGCTGGAGCTGCTGCGCTCGTACCTGGACGAGCCCGGGGCCGCGCTCGCCGACCTCGCCCCCGCGCAGGCGCCCGCCGCCGACTCGGCCTCGGCGCCGGTCTCGGACGCCGCCGACCCGGCCTCGGTGCTGGATCCGGCCGCCGCCGGCGACCCCGCCGCCCTCGCCCTGATCGCCGGCACCGAGCGGCTCACCTACGGCGACCTGGACCGCCGGGTGGCCGGGCTGGTCGACCGGCTGCGGGCCGCCGGCGTGACGCCGGGACAGCCGGTGGCCGCCGTGCTGCCGCGCGGGCTGGACAGCGTGGTGGCGCTGCTCGCCTGCCTGCGGATGGGGGCGGTGTACGCGCCGCTGTCCACCGAGGACCCGGCGGCGCGCCTGGGTCTGCTGCTGGAGCGGCTCGCCCCCGCGCTGGTGCTGGCCACCCGGCAGAGCGCCCTGGCGCTGCCCGCCGAGGGCGTGGTCCCGGCCCTGCTGGACGGCCCGGCCTTCCCGTCGGCCGCGCCCGCCGCGGTGCTGGCGGACGCCGCGTACGTGATCCACACCTCCGGGTCGACCGGGGTGCCCAAGCCGGTGCTGGTCGGGCGGCCCGCGCTGGCCCGCTACACCGCGGCGGTGGCCCGCCGGTACGGCCTGGGGCCGGAGGACCGGGTGCTGCTGTTCGCCCGGCCGTCCTTCGACGTGGCGCTGGAGGAGGTGCTGCCCTCGCTGGCCGCCGGGGCGGCCCTGGTGCTGCCGCAGCGCGAGGTGCCGACCGGGCCGGAGCTGGTCGCGGTGCTGGCCGCCCGCGGGGTGACCGTGGCCAACCTGCCCACCAGCTACCTGCTGGCCGTCCGGGAGGACCTGCGGGAAGCGCTGCGGGACGGCCGCTGGTCGCCGCGGCTGCTGGTGCTGGGTGGCGAGCGGCTGCCCGCCGAGGCGCTGCGCGGTCTGCTCGGCGAGACCTCGGCGACCGTGCTCAATGCGTACGGCGTCACCGAGGCGACCGTCACCTCCACCGTGCACGCGGTCACCGCGGCGGACCTGGAGGAGCACCCGGAGGTCCCGCTCGGCACCGAGCTGCCGGGGGTGCGGGTGCACGTGCTGGACGCGGGGCTGCGGCCGCTGCCGGACGGCGCGGTGGGCGAACTGGCGATCGGCGGCGCGGCGCTCGCCGAGGGCTACCTCGGCCTGCCGGAGGTGACCGCCGAGCGGTTCACCGCCCTGCCCGGCGGGGAGCGGGTGTACCGCACCGGCGACCGCGGCTACCGCGACCTCACCGGCCGGCTGTGGTTCCTCGGCCGGCAGGACAACCAGGTCAAGCTGCGCGGCCACCGGATCGAGCTGGAGGAGATCGAGGCGGCGGCCTCCGCCGAACTCGGCGGCCGGTCCTGCGCGGTGGTCCTCCACCGGGACCCGGTCGGGGGCCCTCGTCTGGTCGGCTTCCTGGAGGGCGCGGAGCAGCCCGACCAGGCCGCCCTGCACGCGGCGCTGGCCCGCCGGCTGCCGGCCGCGCTGGTGCCCGCCCACTGGACGGCGCTGCCCGCCATGCCCGTCCTGCCGGGCGGCAAGCCGGACCGGGTCGCGCTCGCCCGGACGGCCTCCGAGCGGCCGGCACCCGCCGAGCAGGCGCCCGCCCGGTCGGACGCCGCTTTCACCGGGCCGGGTCAGGCGCTGCTGGCCGAGGCCTGGCGGGAGGTGCTGGGCCACGACCGGTTCACGCCCGACTCGCACTTCTTCGAGGTCGGCGGGCACTCGCTGCTCGCCGCGCAGCTGGCGGCCTGGCTGGAGCCGAGGCTGGGCAGCCGTCCGGCGCTGCGCACCCTGTTCCAGCACCCCGTCCTGGCCGACCAGGCCCGGGCCCTGACCGGGGCCGACCAGGCCCGCGCCCTGACGGGAGGCGAGCGGTGAACTCCTTCCCCTCGGCCGTCCTGGAGGACGGCCACCGCGAGCTGGTGGATGCCTTCGAGAGCTTCGTGCGCCGCGAACTCGTCCCGTTGGCAGCCGAGTTGCCGGAGACTGCCGATCAGCCGCCGGCCGAGCTGCGGACTTATGTTCGCAAGCGCTCGGCGGCCCTCGGGTTCTACGCCGGCGACTACCCGGAGGAGCTGGGCGGCTCCGGCATGCCGTTCACCGCGGTGGTGCTGCTGCACCACGCCGCCGGGCGCAGCGGCTGCCCGCTGGCGCCGTACGCGCTGGCCGGGTCGGACGGGCCGAGTCCGCTGCTGCGGCACGGCACCCCGGAGCAGATCGAGCGGTACCTGGTGCCGCTGGTGCGCGGGGAGGCCGCGCGCTGCCTGGCGCTGACCGAGCCGCAGGCCGGCTCGGACGCGTTCCGGCTGACCACCACCGCCGTCCGGGACGGCGACGACTGGGTGATCGACGGTCGGAAGACCTTCGTGAGCAACGCCGACCGGGCCGACCTGGCCCTGGTGGTCACCGCCACCGACCTGGGCGACGGGGCGGGGCCGACGGCCGGCGCCACCGCCTTCGCGATCCCGATGGACCGGCCGGGCCTGCGGATCGGCCAGCGCTACGAGGGCATGTCCGGGGAGCCGCTGTTCGAGCTGACCCTGGACGGGGTGCGGGTGCCGACCTCGGCCGTGGTCGGCGGTGCGGAGGGGATCGGCGCGGCCACCGCACTGGCCATGGACAGCCTCTCCCGCGGGCGCCTGGTGGTCGCCGCGATGTGCAACGGCGTCGCCGAGTACGCCCTGCGCCTGGGCGTGGAGTACGCCCGTGAGCGGGAGGCGTTCGGGGCGCGGATCGGCAGCTACCAGCACGTCCAGGAGCACCTGGTGAGCACCCGGGCGGAGGTCGAGGCGTCCAAGCTGCTCACCCTGGCCTGCGCCCGGCTGGTGGACGAGGGCACCGAGGCGCCGGAGAACGCGGCGCTGGCCAAGCTGACCGCCTCGGAGACCGCGGTGCGGGCGGTGGACCGCTCGCTCCAGGTCCACGGCGCCACCGGTTGGGTGCGCGGGCACCCGCTGGAGTTCCTGTACCGCCACGTCCGGATGATGACGATCATCGAGGGGACCTCCGAGGTCCAGAAGGTGATCGTCGCCCGGGCCATGGGCCTGGGCTGACCCGACCACCGCCACCTGCTCGGAGACCACGACATGACCGACACCGCTCTCACCCCCGGCGACACCGCTCTCACCCCCAGCATCGTGCACGGCCGGCCGCACCGGGACGGATCCGTGCTCGCCCGCTTCACCGACCGGGCCCGGCGCACGCCCGACGCGCCGGCTGTGGTCGACGCCGACCGCGTCGTCAGCTACGCCGAACTGGACGCCCTGGCCGACGAGGTGGCCGGGATGCTGCGCGACCGGGTGCACCCCGGTGACCTGGTCGGCGTCTGCCTGGACCACTCGGCGGCGCTGGCCGCTGTCGCCGTCGCGCTCGCCCGGCTCGGCGCGGCCGCCCTGCCGCTCGGCCCCCGCCCC
The DNA here is from genome assembly GCF_040680995.1 of Kitasatospora sp. NPDC051914. Lineage (NCBI taxonomy): Bacteria > Bacillati > Actinomycetota > Actinomycetes > Kitasatosporales > Streptomycetaceae > Kitasatospora > Kitasatospora sp. NPDC051914. Next base: position 23,585 of record NZ_JBFAXX010000010.1, on the reverse strand, counting down.
GGTGGGCGCCGGCTCCAGGCGGTCGCCGAGAACGTCCGGCTGGCCTGCCTGGTCGGCGACCCGGCGGTGCTGCCGCCCGGCCACCGGACGGCCGACCATCTGCCGCTGCCCCTGCCGGACGCCGGCACGGTCGCCGCGTTCGCCCAGGCACCGGCGGGCGCCCGGCCCGCGCCGGAGGGCACCTTCTACGCGGTGCTGACCTCCGGCTCCACCGGCACCCCGAAGGCCGTGACCGTCGGCGAGGCGTCGCTGGCCAACCTGGTGCACTGGTACCGCGAACTGACCGGCCTCGGCCCCGGCGACCGGCACAGCATGCTGATCGGCGTGGCCTTCGACCCGCACCTGATGGAACTGTGGGCCGCGCTCACCTCGGGCGCCGCGCTCGTGGTCGCCCCCGAGGCGGTCCGCTGGGACTCGGGCGCGCTCACCGACTGGTGGCGCGCGGCCCGCATCACCGTCGCCGTGCTGCCCACGCCATTGGCCGAGCCGCTGCTGGACCGGCCGTGGCCGGCCGGCCTGCCGCTGCGCCACCTGACGATCGGCGGCGACCGGCTGCGCCGCGCCCCCGGCCCGGAGGTCACCGCGACCGTCCACAACGCGTACGGCCCGGCCGAGGCGACCGTGGTCACCACCGTGCACACCATGGCGCCGGGGGCGGACCACGGCACGGGGGCGCCGCCGATCGGCCTGCCGGTCCCGGGCGCGGTCGTCCGGGTGGCCGACGAGCACGGCCGGCCGGTGCCTCGCGGGCGCGCCGGGGAGCTGTGGGTCGGTGGCCGCTGCCTGGCGCTCGGCTACCTCGACCCGGAGCTCACCGCCCGCCGCTTCGTCCGCCCGTCGGACGGCGTGGAACCGGACAGCAGCGCGGCCGGCGGCGCGGATGCCGGCCGGTACTACCGCACCGGCGACCGGGTGCTGATGCGGGCCGACGGAGTACTGGAGTTCCAGGGCCGCCTGGACGACCAGGTGAAGGTCAGCGGGGTACGGATCGAACCGGCCGAGGTGGAGGCCGCGTTCGAGCGGGATCCGCGGGTGCGGCGTGCCGCCGTCGCGGCCTTGCCCCACCCGGCCGGCGGCGCCCGGCTGCTCGCCTTCGTCCAGCCCGCGCCCGAGGCCGCGCCCGCCTCCGGCGCCGACCTGCTGCCGGCCGTCCGGGACTGGCTGCCGGAACAGGCCGTACCCGCGGTGGTCCGGCTGGTCGACGCCTTCCCGCTGGACGCCAACGGCAAGGTCGACCGGGCCGCCCTGCTCGCCGCCGAACCCACCGAACCCGCAGGACCCGCCGGGCTCGCCGCAGGAGCCGCCGACGGCCCGGACGGGGACGCGGCGGCCGACCCGGTGGAGCGAACCGTCCTGCGGCTGTGCCGCGAACTACTGGGGCGCGCGGACCTCACTCCCCAGGACAACTTCACCGACGCCGGCGGCAACTCCCTCGCCGCCGCCCGGCTGCTCACCGCCCTGGAACAGGAGTACGGCGTCCGGCTGCGCGCCCCGCACCTGCTGCGCCAGCCCGACCTGCGCGCGGTCGCCCGGCTGGTCGCGGACCGCCGGCCGGCCACCGCAGCCACCGCGGCCACCGCAGCCGCCGCCTCCTGACCGCCCGCCGTCCCAGCGGCCCCCGGTCCGATCACCGGGGGCCGCGGAAGGAGCCCGCCATGCCCACCGCAGCCGAACCGCTGCCGCCCGTTCCCACCATCCTCCCCTCCTACGCCGCCGTTCCCGCCCTGGTGGCCCGCCAAGCCGCCGAGCGGCCCGACGCCCTCGCCGTGACCGACGGCACCACCGCCTTGACCTACCGCGAACTCGTGGCCTGTGCCGCAGGGTTGGCGTCCGAGCTGGCCGACCGCGGGGTCGGTCCGGGTAGTGCTGTCGGGCTGCTCGCGGCCCGGTCCGTCCGCCTGGTCGTCGCCCAGCTCGCCGTCTGGTGGGCCGGTGCCCACACGGTGCCGCTCGATCCCGCGTACCCGCGGGAACGGATTGCGGCCATGGCCGAGGACGCCGGGGTGCTCCTCACCCTCGGCGACAAGGCACTGCTGGCCGAGGCCGGCCTGTCCGTGGACCGGACGCTGGTCCTGGTCGAGGACTCGCCGGCCGCCGGATCCACCGCCCGCGCCGCCTCGCCCCACCCGTGCGGCGCCGACGCCCCGGCCCTGGTGCTGTACACCTCCGGGTCCACCGGCCGCCCGAAGGGCGTCGTGGTGCCGCACGGCGCGGTGGCCGACCTGGTGACGGCGGCGGACGGGATCGTCCTCCACCCGGGGGAGCGGATGCTGTTCCACTCCCCGGTCGCCTTCGACGCCTCCACCTTCGAGCTGTGGGCCCCGCTGACCCGCGGCGCGGCCCTGGCCGTCTGCACCGCCGACCGGCCCACGGCCGAGGAACTCGCCCGGGACGTCGAGCGCCTCGGGGTGACCTGCGCCTTCCTCACCACCGCCCTGTTCCACCACCTGGCCGCCCGCCGGTCGCGGATCTTCGGGGTGCTGCGGACCGTGGTGGTCGGCGGCGAGGCGTTGTCCGCCGAGCACGCGGCGGCGGTGCTGCGGGCTTTCCCCTGGCTCCGGCTGATCAACGGGTACGGGCCGACCGAGGGCACCACCTTCACCACCCTGCACCCCCTCCGCCCGGCGGACTGCGCGGGCCCGCCGCCGATCGGCCGGCCGTTCGGCGGGGCGCGGGTGCTGGTGCTGGACGAGCGGCGGCGGCCGGTGGCACCGGGGGAGCGCGGCGAGCTGTGGATCGGCGGCAGCCGGCTGGCGCTCGGCTACCTCGGCCGGCCCGAGCTGACCGCCGACCGGTTCCAAGTCCTGCCCGGGGAGGGCCGGATGTACCGCAGCGGCGACGTGGTCTCCCACCGGACGGACGGCACGCTGGCCTTCCACGGCCGCGTCGACGACCAGGTCAAGGTGCGGGGCTTTCGGATCGAACCGGGCGAGGTGGAGCACGCGTTGCGCTGCCTGCCCGAGGTCGCCGAGGCCGCGGTGGTGGTCCGCGGCCCCGGCCGGGAGGACGCCGCCCTCGCCGCCTTCGTCGTCCCGGCCGAGGACCGCCGCCCCACCGTCGAGGCGCTGCGCCGGGCTCTCGCCGACCGGCTGCCCGCCCACCTGGTGCCCACCGTCTGGACCCTGCTGGAGGCCCTGCCGCTCACCGGCACCGGCAAGGTGGACCGGCGCGCCCTCGCCGAGGAGCCCTCCACCGGGGCCGGTGCCGGCCCGTCTGCCGCCCCCGCCGCCCTCACCCCCCTCCAGCAGGCCGTCGCCGCGGTGTGGTCCCGGGCGTTGGAGCGCACCGTGACCGACCCGCAGGCCGACTTCCTCGCCGAGGGCGGGCACTCGCTGCTCGCCATGTGGGTGGTGGACGACCTGCGCGAGGAACTCGGCGTGGACCTCTCGCTCGCCGAGTTCCTCGACCACCCGACCGTCGCCGCCCAGGCCGACCTGGTCGAGCGCGCCCTGCTCGCCGCCACCGCGGAGGCCGCCCGATGACCGGCACCACCACCCCGCCGCCCGCCGACACCGTCGACCAGGAGGAACTGCTGCGCCTGGCCCGGCAGCGGACCGCGGCCGGGCGGGGCACCGCGGCCCGCGCGACGACGATCCCCCGCACCGGCGATGGCCCCGCACCGCTCTCGCACGCCCAGCAGCGGATGTGGCTGATGGACCGGCTCGGGCAGGGCGGCGCCCTGTACAACGTGCCGGTCGCCACCCGGCTGCGCGGCCCGCTCGATCCGGCCGCGCTGGCCGCGGCGCTGACCGCGCTGACCGAGCGCCACCCGATCCTGCGCACCCGCTACCGGCAGCACGGCGACGCCCCGCCCCACCAGGAGATCCGACCGGCCGGGCCGGTCCCGCTGCCGGTGGTGGACGCCGCCCCCGGGGACGCGCCGGCCCTGCTGCGCGCCGAGGCCGCCCGGCCCTTCGACCTGGCCACCGGGCCGGTGCTGCGCGCCCTGCTGCTGCGCCACGCCGCCGAGGACCACACCCTCCTGCTGACGCTGCACCACATCGCGGTGGACGGCGGCTGTCTGCCGCAGGTCACCGGCGACCTCGCCGCGCTGTACGCCGCCGCGCGCACCGGCTGCCGGCCCGACCTGCCGCCGGCCGGCCCTCATTACGCCGATTTCGCCCGCTGGGAACGCAGCCGGGACGCCGAACTCGCGGCCGCGGCCGACACCCGGGCGTTGGAACTCGCCGGCGCCCGGCCGCTCCCGCTGCTGCGCCCCCTGGCGCCGGGGCCGCGCGCCCGCACCGCCGTCCTGCACCACGCCCCGCTGACCACCGCCACCCTGGAGGGCCTGCGCAGGCTCGGGACCGCCCACGGTGCCACCCTGTTCACCGTGGTGCTGGCCGCCGCCTTCGCCACGCTCCGCCTGGCCACCGGCGAGGCCGACCTGACCGTCGGCTGCGCCAGCGGCCACCGCGGCCGGCCGGAGCTGCGCCGGATGGTCGGCCTCAACGTCAACACCCTGCCGATCCGGGCCCACCTGCCCGGCGACCCGGAGTTCACCGAGGTCCTCGCCCGGGTACGGGCCGCGCTGCTCGGCGCGCAGCGCTATCACGAGGTGCCGTTCGACCTGGTCGTCGAACGGCTCGGGGCCGGTGCCCGGGGCGCGGACGGAAGCCCGCTGACGGCGGTCAGCTGCGACCTGGTCCAGCCGGTCGGCGCCCTCGCGCTGCCCGGTCTCGCCGCCGAGGCGGTGGGGGTGGACCTCCAGCTCGCCAAGTTCGCCCTGGCCCTGCTGGTGGAGGACGGCCCCCGGCCGCGCTGTCTGATCCAGCACGACGTGGACGCGCTGGCCGAACCCGTCGCCCGCCGGCTGCTCGACTCCTTCGCCGCGCTGCTCGCCGCCGTGGCGGCGGACGGCTCCGCGCCGCTGTCCCGGCTGCCGGGGGAACGGCTCGACACCGCCCCGGCCGGGCGGCTCGACACCGCCCCGGTGGCGCACCCGGTGGTGACCGCTCTGCTCGCCGACCCTCGGGTGGTCGAGGCGGCGGTCGCGGAGCCGGAGGGCGGCCCGCTGCTGGCGTTCGCGGTGGTCCGCGGACCGGGCGGCCCCGGCGGGGCAGAGCTGCGGGCGGCGCTGCGCCGCCGTCTGCCCGCCGACCTGCTGCCGGCCGCCGTCACGCTGCTGGACGCCCTGCCGCGCACTCCGACGGGGGAGGTCGACGCCGTCCGGCTGCCCGGCACCGCCCGCAGGGCCGCGCCGGTGCGCGGGCCGCTGGAGGCAGTCCTGACCGCCTTCGGCGAGCTGCTCGGCAGCCGTCCCGAACCCGACGGCGACTTCTTCGTCCTCGGCGGGCATTCGCTGATCGCCGTCCAGCTCGCGGAGCGACTGCGGATCCGCACCGGCCTGCCGCTCACCGGCCTGGACGTCCTGGAGCAGCGCACCCCGCGCGCCCTGGCCGCCCTGCTGGAGGCCCGGCGCGTCGAACGCGACGCCGCCGCCGGTCCCGGCTTCCGCCGCGGCGGCCGGCCGGCCGCCGCGGCCAGGGAGGGAACCGTACTGGTCACGGGGGCGACCGGCGGGGTCGGCGCCGCCGTCCTCCAGGAGCTGATGGCCCAGGGGCGGCCGGTCCGGGCGCTGGCCAGGCCCGAGTCCGCGCACCTGGTAGCCCTGGACGGCGTGGAGGTGGTGGAGGGCGACCTCGCCGACCCGGACGGCCTGCGCCGTGCGGTGGCCGGCGTGGACAGCGTGATCCACGCCGCCTGCACCTTCACCGAGCACCACGTCGACGTCGCCGCCATGCGGGCGCTGGTCGATGGCTGGCGCGGCGGCGGCCGGTTCGTCTTCGTCAGCAGCGTGGACGCCTACGGCCGGCCCACCGCCGCCGAGGTGCCCGAGGGCGCCGCCGCCCAGGGGCCGGTCAGCCCGTACGGGCGGGCCAAGCTGGAGTGCGAGCGGATCCTGCTGGAGGCCGCCGGCACCGGCGGGCGGGGCGCGGGCGTGGTGGTCCGCTCGCCGATCGTGTGGGGGCCGCACCGCCGCCTGCGCGAGCAGCTCCGCTGGGGGGCCACCGGCGCGCTGTACCAGGCGGCGCTGGCCGGACGGGCCATCGAGCTACCGGATCCGGTCACGGACGGGTGGCAGTGGTACGGGGCCGCGTGGGTGCACTCCGCCGCGCTGGCGCGGGCGGTGGCCGCCTGCGCGCAGGCCTGCGGACCGGGCGCCGGACAGGTGCTGAACGCGGTCACCGGGCACGTCGCCTGGCCCGACCTCGCCACCGAACTGGTCCGCCTGCTGCGCTCCACCAGCGCCGTCCACCTCACCACCACGGCCGACCCCGACCTGGCCCGCCCCTGGCGCTACCCCTCGCCGGCCCTCGCCCCCCACCTCGCCCCGGAACCCACCGAGTCCTGGCCCGCGACCCTCGCCACCATGACGACGTAGCCCGGGTGGTCCGGGTGGTCGGCACGCCGCGGACGGGCGCGCGGGGAACCCGCATGCATGGGCAGGCCCGACACCGAGCCGCCCGGCCCGCGCCCCGTGCGGTGCCCCGCGCCCCTCGCGGGGCACCGCGGCCAATCCGGCCGGACGCCGGCCGCCATACCGAGCGGTCCGGTCGCGGTGGCCGCGGGCCGATGCAGCGGCCGCTGCGATCCGCCCGCTGGGACGCCGACAAGGTTTGCGACGACGTCCGCGCCTGCGTCTTCGAGCACCTCGGCACCGACGACGGCGTACTGATCGTCGACGAGACGGGGTTCTCGAAGAAGAGCAGAAGCTCGGCGGGCGTGCAACGGCAGTACACCGCACTGCGGGCCGGATCGAGAACAGCCAGGTCGGCGTGTTCCTCGCCTACGCCTCCAACAGAGCAAGGCGCTGACCGACCGACGGCTCGGCTCGGGCCCTGGGCTGCCCGGGGACTTCGTGCATCGTGCCTTTGCCTGCGGGTACAGGATCTGGTGCCGACATGTGCGATTTCGTACTGGTTCGGGAGGTGCCCCGTGCTCACACCGCGTGAACTGCTTCTGCTTGCCGAAGCCGAGGGTGACCTCGCCCGTGACCGGCGCCTGGCCCGGAGGCTGGTCCGGCACCGTGTCGGTCCGCGCTGGTGGGGGAGTGTGCGGACACTCACCGAGTTGCTGGTGGTACTCGCGGTCGGCGGGGCGGCGGCGGTCGTCGCCGGCTGGGCCACCGCCACGGCAACCGGGGTGCTCGCCGGGGCCGCCGTGTGGGGCAGCACCTGGGTGGCGGCCGGGATCCTGGTGGCCCGGATCGCCGTGCTCACACAGCCCGGACCCGGCCGCTGACCAGCAGCACGCGCGGACGACCGCAGCGGTCGGCCCGGACGCCCCCTGCGCCGCATCCCGGCCGCCGCGGCCGGCCGGGTGGTGGCGCGGCGGCGCCGTGCCGGATGCCGCGCTCTGCGTCCTGTGCCGAGGGCGGCGGCCCGGACACGGGGCGCGCCTTCCCGTTCCGGGCAGCCGTCGGCCGTATGGTCGTTCAAACGAGACGGTGACCGTTTCGCTCCCTTGGTGCCCGGCCCTCCTCCCCCTGGCGGCCGGGCCGTGTTGTGTCCGCCGTCCCGGCGACGACGATCTGCCGAGGCCGGACAGAAAGGCGTGGGCGCCCGTTGGCCCGCCAGGCGGCACAGCCACTGTCGCACCGACTGCAACCGCCCGCCGGACCGAACGGCCACTGGCCGGGAGCAGCCCGTCGGCGGCGTCACCGAGTGCCTGCCACAGCGCGCCGGGCAGGTCAGCGGCCCGACGCGAGTCCGACGGCGGCCCCGGCGGGCTCCCGTCGCCGCAGCGCCCGCCTCCGCGTCCGCAACCCAGGACGGCGTGCCGGCGGCCGGCGCCAGGCCCACCTTGACGAACGTCCCGAAGGATCCGGTGTGTGGTGGTTCGGGGCCGGGAGCCGATGTCACCGCCCGGCTGATCGAGCTGCACGAGAGCGGCTCCCGGCACTCCGGCCTCATCCAGGTGACCAACACCCTGCCGTACTCCTGCAAGCTGTCCGGACCCGCTGATGTGCGGACCGACGGCACGGGCGGCTCGTACACCGAGCTCACCACCGGTGTCCTGGGCACCTTGCGGTTCATCACCACCAGGGAGGAATCGATGGTGATCAATCCGGGCGAGTCGCTCTACCACGCCGTCAGTTGGCTGTCGGCCCCACCGACCGGCTCCGATGCCGACTGCACCAGCGGTTCCCGGCTCGTCCTGGCCCGCAACGAGGGCAAGCTCTTCCTGACCGTCCCGGTCAAGGACGGGCGCTTCTGCGCAGGCATCGGCAGCGGCTCGCCGCAGGTCATGATCGGCGCGCAGTTGTCCATGAAGGACCAGGCGCGTGCGCAGCTGCCGACCCTGCCCACGCGGTAGCCGCCCCCCGGGCGGCGGAGCTGATCCGCGGGTGCCGGCTCAGCGATGCCGGGCGCGGGATGCCCGCAACTGCCGAGCATGGGACACACGGGAGATGACGAGCTCTTCCACGCCCCGCCTGCAGCTCCACCACGTCGAAACGGCCTCGTTCGAGCAGCCGCGCGACCAGCCCCGGCGGGATGCATCCGGACCGCGTCCGGGCCCGGTGGTCAAGATCAGCAGCATCCACGGCCATGCACCACAGAGCCTGCCCCTGACACTGCGCCGATACCCCGGCTGGGTCGAGTCCAGCGCAGTTGGACGATGCTCCCGTCAGCCGAGCGGGGAAACTGTTCGACGGTGCCGGCTCGTCACGGCAGACTCGCGCGGATGGACCGCAACGCGCTGACCCTCGCACTCGCCGAAGGCAACGAGTCCGGGTTCGCCCGGCTCCTCGACCGTGTCCCGGACGAGGAGTTGGCGGGTCCGGAGGGCATCGCGTTGCTGGAGGCCGCCGCCCGGGCGGGTCGGGCCGAGGCGGTGTGGAGCGGTTCGGAAGCGAGCGCCGGGGTGCAGTCGGTGTCGCCCCGCGGCGGCACGGGGTGCTCTGCGGGCTGAACGGCTATCCGACCTCCCCGGCCGGGTCGGTGGTGGGGGAGGCGGGGCTTGTGGGGCGGACGTGCGGACGGGCGAGGTTGTCGGGGTGCAGCACCGTTCGTAGTTCGTCCGGGTTCAGCAGGCCCTGTTCGAGCACCAGGTCGTGGACGCTGCGGTCGGTGGCCAGGGCCCGGCGGGCTATCGCGGTGGCCTGCTCATAGCCGATGTGCGGGTTGAGGGCGGTGGCCAGACCGATGGACCGGCCGACCTGACGGGCCAGGTGTTCACGGTTGGCGGTGATGCCGCCGACGCACCGCTCGGCCAGGATCAGGCAGCCGGCCCGCAGGTGGGTGAGGCTCTTCAGCAGGCTGTGCACGATCACCGGCTCGAAGGCGTTGAGCTGGAGCTGGCCGGCCTCGGCGGCCATGGTGACGGTCAGGTCGTTACCGATCACCTCGAAGGCGATCTGGTTGACGACCTCGGGGATCACCGGGTTGACCTTGCCCGGCATGATGCTGGAGCCGGCCTGTACGGCGGGCAGGTTGATCTCGGCGAGCCCGGCCCGGGGCCCGCAGGACAGCAGCCGCAGCTTCGAGGTGCTCGTCTCCGTAGAAGTGAAACGCGACCGCCACGCCGTGGAGACGTTCGAAGCCGCACTCCAGGACATCCCCGACGTCATCGAGGCCTACCGGCTCTTCGGCAGTCCCGGCTGCCTGCTGCGCATCGCGGTGGCGGACCTGAAAGCGTACGAGCGGCTGTGGATCGAGCGGCTGACATCACTGTCCGGGGTGACCGAAGTGAACTCCCAGATCATCATGAAGCGGATCAAAGAGCCACGCGGGCTCCCCGTGGGCCGCACGCCCCACCGCCCGGCCTGACCGGATCCCGGCCGCCGGCCGGGGAGCGGGACGTCACCGTCCTCCACACCCCGGGCAGCGACACGAAGACCAACGACCCACACACCAACCGACACGGGCACCACCGCCGGAGTTCTCCTCGGCGCAGCCCCTGCCTCTGCCTGTGCTTCGAGAACCGCTCCGAGTCGGCGTCGCACAGCCTCACCCCCCAGCGGTGAAGACCTGACGGTCTGCGGCCTCTGCGCCCACCCAGCCGTGTGTTCGGGGGCCTTCCGGGCCGGCCTGCGGCCGAACAGAGCCGAGGAACTCGTGGAAGGCACGGACCTCCCGGTCGAGGAGGTCGCCCGCCGGGTCGGTTACGGAAGCGCGGCCGTGCCGCGCGAGCAGTTCGTACGGCGCCGAGGCGTGCCTCCTCGCTCCTACCGGCGCGTCTTCACCAGCACGCCGTAGCGGACCGGGCAGGCGGCGGACCTCACGCCGGGTGTCCGGCGTCGATGTCGTCGACGTCGCCGAAGCGGAGCACCGGATCGGCCGCTCCCGGCACGCGGGCGGCGACCGGGGCGAGGAGGAAGCCGGTGTGGTCGCCCCAGTCGGCGTGGTCGAGCACCCGGCCGGCGAACCAGCCGGGGACGTCGGCGAGGACCGGCACACCGTCGGGCCCGGCGGACCAGGGGACCTCGCGGAACTTGTCCACCTCGTCGCCGGTCGTCCCGCCGAACAGCTCCGCCAGATGGTGGTCGCGCGGCAGGAGGTGGACGGCCAGGACCCCGGCCCGGCAGGCGACCCCGTACGTGTGGTTCGCCTTCGAGAGCCACACGACGAACCGTGGCGGATCGATCGAGCACTGTCCGGCGAAGCCCACCAGGCAGCCCGCCCGCTCGCCCTCCGCCGCGGCGGTGACCACGAACACGGGGTAGTCCAGCAGTGCGACGAACTTCTCGAACGCCTCCACGCCCGGGTTCCTCTCATCAGGCGGCCGGCGGGACCGGCCCGCAGCGGGACGAGGTGCCCGCGTTCGGCCGGGCCGGGCCGAGCACCTCGCCGGTCTCGACCGGGGCGCACCCCTCGGACGGGTGGAGGCCGGATCCGCAACCGTTCGCCGGCGTGGTCCGGACGAGCGCGTCGCCCGGTGCCTCGATCCGCGGGTCGTCGACCGCACGGTTCTTGGGAGCCGGGCACCGTTGAGCGGCTGCCCGGGGTGCCGGGCGGCAAACCCGTGCGCACCTCGACGTCCGCCGGGCGCCGGCGACCGCCGCGGTGGACGCGGCGACAGCTCGTAGCCCGCGTGGGCGTGCCCGTGCATGCACGACCAGGCCGGCGGCCGCGGGGGAGCGGCTGGTGCCGTTCTGGTGCGGATTTCCGCTGACATCCTGCGCCGTGAAAGGGGCTCCGCGACGGTTGTGGTGTCTCGGCCGTGCCCTGTAGTGGATGCCGGAAGGTCGGATTTTGCAGTATTGCCGGGCGGTCCTTGTACAACCGCCGTAAATTCGATGGCACGACCAACAGTTGACGCCATGGGAGTGCTTGTGGGAAACGGACGAACGTTCGGCTCGGACAGCGGTGTGGGATCGACGCGGGCACTCCTCGAGGCGCGGCTGCCGGCCGTGCGGGAAGAGCGCACGAGGCTGGAGGAGGAGTTGGCGGCCGTCATCGCGCAGGAGAACGCGATGGTGGCCGTGCTCGAGGGCCTGGCCGCCCTGTCGGATGCGCCGCTCGGCGAAGCGGAGGATGCGCAGGCCGTCCTGCCGGTGCAGCCCGCCGACGAGGCGCCCGCCGCTGCAGGCGAGCTCGCGGAGTCCGTCGAGCCCGTCGAAGCCGCGGCGCCCGTCGAGACCGCCGTCGCTGACGAGCAGGCTCCCGCCGTCGTGAAGAAGACGGCAGCGAAGAAGACGACGAAGAAGGCGACTGCGAAGAAGGCTGTCGCCAAGAAGACGGCCCCGCGGAAGGCGGCCGTAGGGAAGGGCCGGGCGGCCAAGAAGTCCGCCGCCCCGAGCGCCACGCAGCAGGACGCCGAGCAGGAGCCGGCCGCCGTGAAGAAGACCGCACGGTCGGCGGCCAGGACGACGGGCCCGGGCCCGGTGCGGGCGAAGACGGCGACCCCGGTCGCGGCCAGGAAGTCCACCAGGGCGAAGACGGCACCGGCCGCGGTCGACCAGGCGCAGGAGCCGTCGAAGGGGCGCCGGCGGCGGACCGACGCCGACAGTGTTCTCGGCGTTCTCCGGCAGGCAGAGGAGCCCCTGCGTGCCCGGGACGTGGCGGACCGCCTCGGGCTCGCCGACACGAACGGTGCCGTCGACGCGGTGCGCACGATGCTGGAGCGCCTCGCCAAGGCCTCGCGGGCCAAGCGCACCGGCCGCGGCCTGTATGCGGTGGCCGACTGACCCGTGAAGGCTTCTCGTTCCCCGTCCGGCTCATGCCGGGCGGGGAAGAGCCGGCGCGGCACTGCGGTGTTCCGCGCCCGGTGACGCAGGGCTCCGTTCCGCCCTCGGCCGTTTGCAGGTCACCGGCGGTGTTTCACCGCAGAGGCGACCGGCCACACTGCCCGGTGTGACAGCTGATCACCACCGCCTGCGCCCTGTTCGTTGGCCGGCCCCCACCGAGCGGGCCGCCGCCACCGTGCCGCGCCACCACCGACCGCTCTCGCCTGCCGGCTCGCCGCTGTTCCTGGTCCCACCCGGGGACGAGACCGCCCGCGGGGCGGAACCCGTCCGGCCCGCGACGGTGCCTGCCGTGGCGTTCTCCGACCCGGACGCCTCCCTGCTGCGCTGACCGGCGGGGCTCCGGATGCCCTCCGGCCTCGGCCCCGTCGTGCTGCTCGAGGGTGCCGGTTGCCGTTGTGACCGGCGCCTCCGACCTCGGCGAGGTCGGAGGCGCAGGCAGTGACGAAGGGGACGGAGAGTGCGGTGCAACAGAGGGTGGCCTGCGGTGCCATCCAGGTGGCGCCGGTGCGGAACCGGGCCTTCGGCAGGTCATCGGCAGAGTGCGTTCAGTCCCAGCCAGCGAGGAGGGAGTGCAGCTGCTCGCCGAGGTCCGCCGTTTGCGTCGGACCTGCTGGGAACGAGTGCACGTGCACGGCGCCGGGCGGGGCAGCGTCCTCGGTCTTGGCGTTCGGCAGAGCGGTTGCAGCGGGCAGAGCCCCGCATTGGGGCGCCGATCGTGGTTACTCGCCGGCCGACCCCGGTCAGAAGCGCTACGTACCCGGCCGGGCAGGGTGTCCCACCTCGCGCCGCCCTCCGCACGGCGATGTGCACCGAGAAGGGCACGAGCGAAGGGAGCGCCCGATGAAGATCACCACCAAGATCGCCCTCGGCATCGCGGTCGTCGTCGGATACGTCCTCGGCCGACTGAAGAAGGGGCGATGGGCCCTCGCCGTTGCGGGGTACCTGGCTGGACGGCGTCTCGATCCGCGGGAACTCGTCTCCGAAGGGCTGCGTTAGCCGGCGGAGGCGGTGCCCCGGGCCGCGAAGCCCGACGGGCAGGAGTTGAGTCAACGGTCAACCAGCCGTGGACGCGGGTCCTCACCCGTGGATTCCGCGTCGGTGTCGTCGGTGCCGACCGGGCCTCGGGGAAGCAGCCGGTCCAGCCACCCCGGCAGCCACCAGTTGGCCCGGCCGAGGAGGGTCATGGTCGCCGGTACCAGCACCATGCGGACGACCGTCGCGTCGATGAGGATCGCGGTGGCCAGGCCGAGCCCGAACATCTTGGCGGAGGGGTCCTCGGCGACGGCGAAGGACAGGAAGACCGCCACCATGATGAGCGCGGCCGACGTGATGATCCGGGCGGTGCCCGCGACGCCCTCCACGATCGCCGTGCCGTTGTCGCCGGTGCGCACGTACTCCTCGCGCACCCGCGAGAGAAGGAACACCTCGTAGTCCATCGACAGGCCGAACAGGATGGCGAAGAGGAACATCGGGATGAACGACACGATCGGAACCGTCGCCTCCAGCCCGATGAGCGCGCCTCCCCAGCCCCACTGGAAGACCGCGACCATGATGCCGTAGGACGCGCCGATGCTCAGCAGGTTCAGCAGCACCGCCTTGAGCGGTACGGCGACCGAGCGGAAGACCAGCATCAGCAGCAGGAACGAGAGCGCCAGCACGGCGGCGACGAACAGCGGCAGGCGGTCGCTGGTGCGTCGGCCCACGTCGGACAGGCTCGCGGCGGCGCCGCCGACGTGCGCCCTGGCCGGGCCGTGCCCGATCGCCGCGGGCAGCACCTCGGTGCGCAGCCGGGAGATGGTGTCGGTCGTGGCCTTGTCCTGAGGGCTGGTGGTCGGGAACACCACCAGGGTCGCGACGCCGGTGGCCCGATCGATGCGCGCCGGCGCGACGGACGCGATCCCCGGATCCGCCGCGACCGTCGCGACGAGACGGTTCAGCACTCCCGGATCACCGGCGGGGTCCGCGGCGATGACGAGGGGACCGTTGGTGCCCGGGCCGAACCCCTCGGCGACGAGGTCGTAGGCACGGCGCTCGGTACGGCTCTGCGGCAGCGAGCCGTCGTCGGGCAGGCCGACGCGCAGGCCGAGCAGGGGCAGCGTCGCCGTCAGCAGCAGCGCCGCCGCGCCGACCGCGTACGGCACCGGGTGCCGGCTGACGTGCCCGGTCCAGCGACGCCACCCGGCGGCCTGGGCGGTGCCTGCCGCCGGGCCCTGCCGCCGTGCGAGTCGGCCCGGCTTCCTGGTCTGCAGAGCCCGGCCGATCCGGCCGGCCCGTGCCAGGCGTGGGCCGGCGGCGCCGAGGAAGGCCGGCAGCAGCGTCACCGACGCGAGCACCATGGTCAGAACGACGATCGAGACGGCGAGCCCGCCCACCGTCATGAACGGTACGTTCGCGACCGCCAGGCCGAGGATCGATACGACGACGGTGCCGCCGGCGAAGACCACGGGCCTTCCCGCCGTGGCCACCGCTCGCCCCGCCGCCTCACGGGGATCGAGCCCGCGCGCGAGGTACTCCCGGTGCCTGGCGAGCACGAACAGCGCGTAGTCGATGCCCACTCCGAGCCCGACCATGCTGCCCAGGACCGGTGCGAAGGTGGGGACGTCCGTCACCCCTGCCAGCACGGTCATCGTGGCGACCCCGACGGTCAGTCCGAAGACCGCCATGCCGATCGGCAGCGCGGCGGCGACGAGCGAACCGAAGGCCAGGAACAGGATCGTGGCCGCGGCGAGGAGGCCGATCAACTCGCTCGCGCCGCCGTCGGGGTCGGAGAAGGCGTAGAAGAGGCTCCCGCCCATCTCGATGCGCAGGGGCAGTTCGGCGCGCAGCCGGTCGCCGAGATCGACGAGGGCGTCGAGGTCTTCGGCCGACAGCCGGCTCTGGTCGGGGTACTGCACCCGGACGACCGCGATCCGCCCGTCGGCCGAGACGAGGCCGCCGCGCACGGCGGTGTCCCCGCCTGCGTCGAGCGCCCCCGCCGGGTCGCTCGTGCCGAGCACGTGCGGCAGCCGCTGCACCTCGGTCTGCAGCCGCGTGAGAGCGGTGCGCGCACTGTCGTGGTCGAAGAACGTCGCAGCGCCGTCGAGGGGGGTGACGACCACTTGGGCGGTCATCCCCTCCTGGCCGGTGCCGGCCCGTTCGATCAGTTCCGCGGCCCGCTGGGAGTCCAGTCCCGGAGCGGTCATCGAATCCGCATTCCGCCCGCCGAAGGCGACGGCGGCGAGGACGGCGAGCGTGGCGACGACCAGCCATGTCGCGATCACCCGCCAGGGACGGCGGGCGGCGGTTGCGCCCAGGCGCAACAGGGCTTTCGAGAGCATCGGGTCCTCCAACCACCTCGTCGGCCGTCCTTGTACGGCCGCCGATGTCGAGCCTCGCCGCCACGGCGCTCCGCGGCATCGGCCCCCGGGCCGCGGATCCGTCGGCCCCGGGGCGGAGTGACGACCCGTCCTTTCGGCCGATGCGCGGCACGCCGCAACCCCTAGGCTGAGAACCGTGCTCCGAGACGACCTGCGAACCCTGTGGACCGAACCCCGGCCGCCCGACGCGCCCGCCCGGGTGCGGCGGGATTGGGCGCTGCTCGCCGCGGGCCTTGCCGGTGTGGCGCTGGAGGCCACGCTGCGCGAGAACGTCGTGTGGCGTCCGGTGGCGGTGGTGTTCGCCGTATGGCTGTGCCTGATGCCCCTGTGGCGCCGGACCCGCCCGCTGGCGACGGTCACGCTGGCGTTCGGCTCGGTGATCCTGCTTCAGGTGGCCGCGCTCGTCGCCGCACCGCACGGGCCCGTCGGCCTGGACACGGGCGCGGTCGTGCTCGTGCTGGTGTACGCGCTGTCCCGGTGGGGATCGGGACGGGAGATCGTGCTGGGCGGCGCGGTGATCGTCGCGGCGTGCGCGCTGTGTGCCGTCACGGCCGAGGCCCCGGTCGTCGAAAAGGTCGTGGGCTTCGTCTTCGGGCTGCTGCCCGGCGTACTCGGGGCTGCGGTGCGGTTCCGGGTGACCGCTCGCGAGCGGCAGTTGGAGCAGGTGCGTTCCCGCGAGCGCGAGCAGCTCGCCCGGGAACTTCATGACACGGTGGCCCACCACGTGTCGGCCATGGTGATCATCGCCCAGGCGGGCCGGGTGCTCGCGGGCACCGACCCGTCCGCCGCGGTCGAGGCGCTGGAGGGGGTCGAGGAGGAAGGGGCGCGCACGCTGGAGGAAATGCGCGCCATGGTCGCCGCGCTGCGCGACCGCGGGGTCGGCGCCGAGCTGGCGCCCCCGGCCGGCGTCGCGGATCTGGAGCGCCTGGTGCGCACCCCCGGCGGTCGCATCAGGGTCGACCTGGGGCTCGACGGCGAGCTGGACACGCTGCCCCCGGCCGTGGACGCCGCCGTCTACCGGATCGTGCAGGAGTCGGTGACCAACGCGCTGCGCCACGCGGTCGACGCGACCGAGGTCGTCGTCCGGGTCGCCGCGGAACGGCACACGGTACGGGTGAGCGTGCGGGACGACGGCCGGCGCACCGGCCGGGGTCGCGACGGATACGGACTTACCGGACTGCGCGAGCGCGCGACCCTGATCGGCGGCACACTACGAGCCGGCCCGGGCACCGACCGGGGCTGGCATGTCGAAGCCGAGCTGCCGAGAGTGAGGAGCGAGAGCGGTGTCCGTACGCGTCCTCGTCGCTGACGACCAGACGATCATCCGCACCGGGCTGCGGATGATGCTGAACGCCCAGCCCGGCATCGAGGTGGTCGGCGAGGCCGCCGACGGACAGGAAGCGGTATGTCTGGCCCGCGAACTGCGCCCCGACGTCTGCCTGTTCGACATCCGCATGCCCGTACTCGACGGGCTCGAGGCCACCCGGCTGGTCGCCGGCCCGGGCGTCGCCGACCCGCTGGCCGTGGTCGTCATCACCACGTTCGACCTCGACGAGTACGTCTACGGCTCGCTGCGTGCCGGCGCCCGCGGATTCCTCCTGAAGGACACGGGACCGGACCTTCTGGCCCAGGCCGTACGGTCGGCGTCCGACGGGGAGGCGCTCATCGCGCCCAGCGTCACCGTCCGTCTGCTCCAGGCATTCGCGGACCTGCCCGCCGGCCGGCCCGCGGCCCAGCCGGTCTCACCCGTCACCGCCCGCGAGGAGCAGGTGCTCCTCGCCGTCGCTCGTGGGCTGACCAACACCGAGATCGCCGATGCACTGCACATCAGCCTCAGTACGGTGAAGACGCATCTGGCCAGCCTGATGGCCAAACTCGGCGCCCGCAACCGGGTCGAGATCGCGATGTGGGCCTACGAAACGCGCCGTATCCTCCCCGGAACCTGAGCCGGGTGCCGGGCCATGTCCTATGGGTCCCCGCCCGGACATCAGTGCACCGGTCGGCTCACGTCGGCTCCACGTGCCTCACCCGCCCCGGAGCGTGACGTACCAGGAGGCCGGAACGGGGACGGTGAGACACCCGATACGACAAGACTCCCGACAGCTACCTCGCCGGCCTACACCTGCACGCCTCGATGATCTGGATCAAGGACCTCACCAGGACCACCCGATGATCACGACTCGATACGCGCTAGGGCCGGGAGGAAGTCAACGTTCCGGTGTCAGAACCGGACGGGAAGGCCGAGCAGACCGCGGGCCCGCAGCGAAGGGCGGTGCCGCAGCTCCGACTCCGGTACGTCCAGGGAGAGTTCGGGGAAGCGGCGCAGCAGTGCGGTCAGTGCGATCGAGGTTTCCAGGCGGGCGAGCGGGGCGCCCAGGCAGTAGTGGATGCCGTGGCCGAGGGCGAGGTGGCCGTTCTCCTGCCGGTGCAGGTCGAGCCGGTCGGGCTCCGGGAACTGTTCGGGGTCGCGGTTGGCGGAGGCGAGGGCGCACAGCACCGTCTCGCCTGCCGGGACGGTGACGCCGCCGATGACGACGTCCTCGCGCGGGAAGCGGCGGATCGCCAGCGGCGCAGGGCCGTCGTACCGGGCGAACTCCTCGACGGCGGCCGTGACCAAGCCCGGGTCCTCGCGCAGCAGCGCCAGTTGATCGGGGTGGCGCAGCAGGGCGAGGACGGCATTGCCGATCAGGTGGACGGTGTTCTCGTAGCCGGCGAAGAGGATCAGGAAGGCGAGCGAGGTGAGTTCGTCCTCGCCGAGCCGGTCCTGTTCGTCGCGGACGGCGATCAGATCGGAGAGCAGGTCGTCGCCCGGCTCGGCGCGCTTGCGGTCGATCAGTGCGGTGAAGAAGGCGAGCATCGCGGCGACGGCGGCCCGGGCGTCCTGCGGGCGGGCCGGATCGGGCGTGATCAGGCTGTCCGTCCAGGCGCGGAAGTCGCGGCGGTCCTCGGCGGGCACACCGAGCAGGTCGCAGATCACGGTGATCGGCAGCGGTGCGGCGTAGGCGGTGATCAGGTCGGCCCGGCCGTGCGGGGCCATCGCGTCGAGCAGTGCGCCGGCGATCTGCTCGATCGGTGCGCGCAGTGCGGCGATCCGCCGCGGGGTGAAGGCCCGGGCGACGAGCCGCCGGATCCGGGTGTGGTCCGGCGGGTCCATGTTGAGCAGGTTGGCGTCCAGTGCGGGCGGCAGGGCGAAGCCGCGGTAGTTGCCGGGTGCGGCGTGCTGCTTGTCCAGGGCGAGCCGGGGGTCGGCGAGCGCCTGGCGGACATCCGCGTACCGGGTGACCAGCCAGACCGGCAGTCCGTCCGGCCCGGTGACCCGGTGCACGGGACCGGCCGCCCGCAGACGGGCGTAGCCGGCGTACGGGTCGGCGACCAGTGCGGTCACCGGGTCGGCGTCGGACGGTGTCGCAGGATCGATTGCTATCGGGCTGTCAGGTGTCGTCACCAGGTAAGCCTACGGCCGACGACATGGACGCCCTGGCGAATCTGGGCCGGCTCCTCGCCGACGCCGGAAGGACCCACGCCGGCGACGGAGAGGGATGACGAATTGGGCCTGGTAGAGCCTGCCCTGGTCTCTGCCATTCTCTTCGGCGCACCCAGGAAGCAGGCCGCTGGCCTCCGCCGTGAGCTGGGCAAATCGCGGTAAGCAGCGATAGTCACCACGCGTCACCACCGGATGTAGGCCATAGCCGTTCATATCACTGGACAGACCCGCGACGTCGCGTAGACGGTGCGGGCGGTGGTGATCAGGTAGGCCCCGCCGTTGATGCGCAGGGTAGTGCCGGCGGTCAGGGTGGCGGCAAGCAGGTGTAGTACGTCGGCCGTCCGGGTTCGGCCGGCCCGTTCGGCTCAGCGCTTCGTGGAGACCTGCAAGGCAGGGGCGCAGGGTGCCTCCCACAGGGGAACGACCCGAACATGAGCAGCGTCGCGAGTGTTGGCGGTGCGCCCGGGGCCGGTGGCCGACCGGATCGTCTTCGGACAGGTCGCCATGGTGTTCGAGGAGGTCATGCCGGGCAACCTATCGGCCGGCACTGACAGGTCCGGGGGCTGCCTGGTATTGCTGCCGGCGCCGCCGAACGCCGCGGTCGACGGACGAGTGCGCCGGTGTGTCGGCACCGAAACTTGCCGAGACCATGGACGATGCGCAGGGCCGGGATACCAGCTGGTGCCCGCCTCGACCTGCAGTACTCCTGGCCGACCGGTCCCGGACGGCGCACAGCCCTCTCCCGGTTGCTCACACGCCTCACCTCGGATCTCGGCGCCGCCACCGCCAAGGCCCTCGCCGCGGTCGGCGCCACCATCGCCGTCAACCACTTCGCCCCGATCGAGCAGGCCCGCACCGTCCTGGACGGCGCTCGTCGTCCGGGCGCCGACGGCATCGAGATCAGCGCGGACCTCACCGACCCGGACGCCGTCACCATGATGACCAGCCAGGTCACCAACGAGATCGGCCCGGTGGACATCCTCGTCAACAACGCCGGCGCCTACCCGCGCCTCACCTGAGAGGATACCGACGAGACCGCCGGGGGCCCGCGCGATCGAGCTCAACCTCACCACCCACTACCGCGTCTGCCATGCCGTCACGCCCACCATGATCGACCGCCAGTGGGGCAGGATCGTCGACATCTCCAGCATCAACGCCCGCGCCGGCCTCGCCGCCTACAGCACCGCCAAGGCCGGCCTGATCGGCCTCACCCGCTCCCTGGCCAGGGAACTTGGCCCGCACGGCATCTGCGTGAACACTGTCGTCCCGGGGACGATCCAGGTCAACGCCGAGAACGTCCTGCCCATACACCACCGCGCCAGGCCCGAGGACCAGGTCGCCCGACAGTGCGTCCCCCGCCGGGGCCAGCCCGACGCCGACGCCATCGCCTTCCTCGCCGGCCCGGCCGCATCCCTCATCACCGGCCGGACGTTGCACATCGACGGCGGCTGGCTGCTTCACTGACCAACCCGCTCCACCAACCACGAGAGAGGACCCACCCCATGACCGAGCGCGTCCGAGCCGTCCTGATCACCCCGAACAACACCACGCTCCTGATCAAGCGCATCCGCGCCGGCATCGACCCGTACTGGGTGATCGTCGGCGGCGGCGTCGAGGCCATCGACACCGACCGCGAGGCCGCACTCCTGCGCGAGATCAGCGAGGAGATCGCCGGCGCCGCCGAGGTCCTGTGCCTGCTCCACCAATTGGACAACCCCCAGGGGGAGACGGAGTACTTCTACCTGGCCCGAATCGAGAAGTGGGACTTCAACAACCGCACCGGCCCCGAGTTCGCCCGCACCGACCGCGGCGAGTACATCCTCGAAGAGATCCCGCTCACCGAGGAGGCTGTCGGAGCGCTGAACCTGATGCCCCAGCAGTTCAAGGACGTCCTGTGCGAGGCCATCGCACGCGGCGAACTGATTCCTGCGCCATAGCGTGCGGCGCTGCTCAGGCACGTCCCATCCTGCCCCGCATCCCGAACGGCCCGCGCCGGCGGACCGACCCGGCATGCCGGGCAGGCCGGGTAGGCCGGGTAGGCCGGGCACGGGCTGGGGTCACGCGGCGCCGTGAGGGGCGTCGGCTTCCGGACAGGGCACAGTGGAACGGCACCGGCTCGTTCCGCGCGGGCGGCTACGGTGACGCGGCGGCGTTCCGTCTGGTCCAAGACCGCCGACGGGATCCTCAAAATCCCTCGCCGACTACCTCACCAAGATCAACCCGCCAGGCCCGACGTCAGAGCAAAACTCGCCCTCATGATTTGCGGCGCAGGACACTGGGTCGGCCGGGAACCGCCGGTGTGGCGACAGCGTGTTCGTTTACGAAAGGAGCTACGGCCGTCGGCCCGAGCATCCCGGAGGGCCTTCGAACCTCCCGCCCGCGGTCGAGATCGACATGCCGACTCCCCGCTGCCACCTACGTTGGCAGTCCGGTTGTCCTCAGCATGGAGAACATTATGAAAAGAACAACACTCCTGGGCTCCCTGGTACTCACCGCGGCCCTCACCCTCATTCCGGCCGGAGCCGTGTTCGCCCAGACCGGTCCCGAGGTGACCGTGGCGTCGATCGGGACGTTCGACGCGCAGACCGGAGTGGCCACGCTCACCGGTACCTTCGCCTGCGGGGACAGCTCGGGGTTCGCCACCATCGAGCTCGTGCTTTCGCAGCAGGTCGGCCGGGTGTCGACCGTCTCCGGCAGTTCCTTCGCCGACATCCCGGAGTGCACGCCGGGCGCGACCGGGACCTGGACGGCCCTCGTCCCGTCGAGCAACGGTGAGTTCCGGGGCGGCCAGGCGCAGGCCAGTGCCCGGATCCTCGTCGACGGCTCCACCGCGGAGACCGGCGCCGCGATCCGCCTGCGGGGCTGAACCACCCCTCCTCCGGGATTCCACGCGAATCCGCATGACGGTTGCGAGCCGGCTCCGCGATCATCGGCCGATGACCATGGGACCGGACCTTCTGAGTCTGAGCATCGTGTGTCCACCGCCCGACGAGGGCGGCGTGGAGGTCCGCCCGATCGTCAATGGCCGGGATCTTCTGGCCGAGGTGGTCCCCGGTGGCGCGGGAGGCTCCCGGTACCTGGGAGCAGGCCCCCGGTATCTGTTGGGCCAGGACGGGCCGTTGCATGCCGCGGCGACGGCCCGTGAGGTTCGTCTCGCTTGGTCCGGGCGCGGCGTGGAGGCGTGCTGTGGTGCCCTGTACGTGACGGTCGGGCGTGACGGGGATCTTGTTGTCCGGGCGGGCTGGCGCGACCCGGCCAATCAGGACTTCGACCTGCCGGAGCTTCGTTCACCGCAGGCCAGTACGAGGCCGAGGTCCTGCGAGCCGAAGAGGACCGCAGTTGGGAATGGCCGGCAGGAGCGGTTGCACGGCTGCTCGAGGCGGGGCTGAGAGAACGCGGGGACTGGCTCGTTCGGTGGGAGTGCGAGTTGGAAGGCGTCTGGGCCTCCCGCAAGGAACCCGATCGAATCCACGTCGTCCTGAGGCATCCCCCTGACCGGGCCGATAGGGCCGATGCAGATCTGCCCTGGCTCCAGTTCGGGATGACTCTCCCGATCCCCGCGGACACCCCAACGGACCAGGCCGAGCGCCTTGAAGCGCGGCTGACCGCAGACGATCCCCGTGCCACCGCCGAGGCCTGGGGAGGCTCGCATGATGCCGAGCAACTGGGCTACCCATGGCCGCCGGTCGACCCGTTGTTCATGTGCATGGCAGGGAGAGGCGGGGACGGGCCTTCCCCTGCCGTCGGGCATCCACTCGTAACCGCCGTCCCCAAGGTGAAGCGTGACGGTGCGGGTGGGGAATTACGGGCTCTGTCGCTGATTGAGGGGTCCGTGCCGACCGTGCTCGGGTGGTGGGCATGACCTCGGCGTGATGGATGCGGTGCGTGTGGCTGACCTTCTCTTCCCGGGATCGGCGTGGAGGTCGAGGAGATGGTTCTCGGGATGACGAGGTTCGTCTCGCCGTGCGGTCGGCGGCGGCCTCGGCCGTCTGCCCGGGGTGCGAGCGGAGATCATCGCGGCTGCACTGCTACTACCGGCGGCGTCTTGCGGACCGTCCGATAGCCGGCCGACGGGTGCGGCTGGACCTGAGGGCGCGTCGTCTCGTGTGCGGGAACAACCGGTGGGCGACGGACGTTCGCCGAGCAGATCCCGGCTCTGACGTCCCGGCACGCGCGTCGCACAACCGCCCTCACCGCTCAGCTCACCGACATCGCGCTGTTCCTCGGCGGACGGGCCGGAGCCCGGATCTCCGGGCGTCTGGCCATGACCACGTGCCGGGACACCCTGCTCCGTCTCATCCGCGCGCTGCCCGTCCCACCGTCGGGCCCGTCCCGCATCTGGGCGTGGACGAGTTCGCCGTTCGCCGCGGTCGCACCTACGCGACAGTCCTCGTGGACATGGACACCCACCGCCCGATCGACGTCCTCGCCGATCGCACCGCGAACACCTTCGCCACCTAGGGTCTGTTGCGAAAGTGGATCAAGGTCGCCCGCGTGGCTCACAGACCACGAATGGCTTCGGCCAGGTCAGGGCCGTAGGAGGCCCAGCAGA